>JAPLDV010000632.1 GCA_026391235.1 Bacteroidia bacterium
TTGTATTGCATGGCAATCTCAACCGGGATATCACCCTTCTCCGTTTCAATGCAGATTACCTCATCGATCAGTTTTTCACGGCCTTCATCCACGTAGGCAACAAATTCCTTTAACCCTTCAGTAGAATAAAACTCCTCATACAGGAAACTTCCATCATCCTGAATAACACGCTCATCCATCATGGTCAGGCGGATCCTCTTATTCAGGAATGACAATTCGCGCAAGCGCTCAGCCAGAATCTCCGCCTTATAATCAGCTGTTGTAAAAATCTCCGTATCCGGAAGGAAATGAATAGTTGTTCCATTTTTATCTGAGGTACCAACCACCATCACTGGTCCCTGGGGTATTCCTTTTTTATATATCTGCTGATATATTTTCCCATCTCTGTGAATTTCGGCTGTCAAGAGCATCGAAAGAGCATTCACACAGGATACACCAACTCCATGGAGCCCCCCCGAAACCTTATAACTCTCCTTATTGAACTTTCCGCCGGCATGCAAAACCGTCATAACCACTTCCAGTGCCGATTTATTTTCCTTTTCGTGAAGGTCAACCGGAATACCCCTCCCATCATCGATTACCGTAATGCTATTATCCGGATGTATGATCAGGTTGATGTTCTTGCAATATCCGGCAAGTGCTTCATCGATGGAATTATCTACCACCTCATAAGCCAAATGGTGCAATCCACGCTCCGATATATCCCCGATATACATGGCAGGACGTTTCCGTACTGCCTCTAAACCTTCTAAAACCTGAATGCTGTCAGCTGAATAATCATTACCATTTGACTTAATAGGTAAATCGTTCATATTGTGATAATTATGTACAGAAATTATTGTCCTGAAAAAATCAGACAAAGATAGTAAAAAGGTGGAATTTCAGCTAAAAAATCCAGGACAATCCGGCAATAAAATTGATCCCTTGCATAGGGTAGTTTTGCCAGATAAAATACTTATCTGATATAAGATTATTAATTTGTGCAAATGCTGACATCCATGATGTTATACGATATTCAGCTGCGAGGTTCACGTCAACAAGCCCTTTAAGTTCCTTAATCTTTCCGATTGCAGGATCAGGTTCGGGAACGCTGTATTTTCCAAACAGGAACAATTCGGCTTTAACAACCAGTTTTTTCTTCCAGGCATACCGGGTAGTAAAGTTCAGGTCCCAACTTGGTTTGTGCCAGGGTGCAGCCAGGGAATCCAATTGGTACTGATAGGAATTTCCCTTGAGGATGAACGACAAATTATCGCTCTGTTGCAGAGATATTTCACCGCTCGACTTCAGTATACTCCCATTATCATAAACTGCGACAAACTTATTTCTCAGCTTGGACGAGTCCGGCATAAAAAAGACCATGTTCCCGGCATCTTCCCATGAAATAGCCAGGTTAAAGGCCAATGCCGGAGCAATGCTCCCCCTCAAACCTCCGTAAGCAATAAAACGGTGATTGGTTGGCTTAATATCAGGATTGTCCACTATATATGGATTCTCCCGGGTTATCCACCGGTAGGTATGATTTTCAAAATAGCCGTTTAAGCCAAAATAGGGAACCAGCAAATCGGTAATATTGATCTCAACATTGATCCGCGGATACAGGTGAAGTTTCTCTGCATTCCAGTCCATCGCCAATTTTGGTCCGGCCAGCAGTTTGATGAATTTCCAGTTAAATCCGATCCAAGGATCGAGGCGGGCAACGGCATAATGCAGGGTGTCGGGCTGATGAGTGCGGTAAACAAACTCGAGGCCCGTTTCTCCGCCAACTGATATTTTTTCCAAATCTTTTGATAAGGAAACATCCAGTTTCCCGTTATGCTCCATCTCCTGCAAGTCATCCAGGAGAAAATCATAACCGCCATCAACCCGGTATTGCCAGCCATCGTTGCTTTTTTGATTCGAGCGTATTCCCAACTTGGTTCCAAGGATGATAAATCGCTGAAAAGGAATGTCAGGCTTCTCGGTAAGCCTTAAAGCAACCGGAGTTATTGGTGTACCGTCCTTCAAGGTATCGGTACTGTAACCATAGAGGTAATGATGATCTTCTGAAAAGTAGATATCGGAAGCAAAAGTCGACTTTTCAAAAAACTTCTGCCCGTAGAGCCTGACTTTGCTATCACCATAACCGGCATAAACTTTTTTCATATCGGCCATCGTAATATATCCCTGCGAAGATTGATGACTGGCATCGATACCAATACTGGTTTTCTGATCCCTGAGGGTATTCAGCGAAAGTTTTCCCATCGGAGTCCAGTAATTTCCAAAACCCAATGTGATTTGAGATGGTTTCAGGTCGCTAGGTGATAAAGGACGGTAATCAGCAGCATCAAGGTCTTTTAACCGCAGCAAAGGATCCATTCTGGCGGCCTGAATGAAATAATCGAAATGGGTTGTCACCTGAACCGAATCATCAAACCGCGGAATAAAGCGCATTTTAAAGGCATCACCAATGGTTGGGCTATACGGTCGGACAACATTCACTTCTTTATTCATTCCCTCCTGGGCCTTAATACCTGTAAATTGAGAAACCAGAAAAACAAGGGCAAAACAATATTTAGCATACCCATATAATCCAACACTCATTCGTTTCATGGTTACTATTTTTCCTGGTTTTGGGTGTCAATCCATTTGAGTTTCTCATCTACAATCGTCATGATACCATCATCCTGCCGTGTGTAGTTCTCCTTCAGGATCTGCAGGGTAGCTTTGGCCTGGAACAGATCACTGCGCTTAAGATAGATCTCCGACCATAGGATATAGCCCTTGGCCAGCCAGTACTGATGGGTTGTATTCTGATCAAGAAATTCCAGTATCTCTTTCTCTGCCTGATCTATCTGCCCCTTCCTGAACATGATATCGGCAATAAGATATTTCGATTCCGCTCCTTCCTGGTTCTTAACATCCCTGGCTACCACCAAAAGTACATCCAGCGCTTTTTCCTGATCTCCGGTTTCCAGATATGCTTTTCCCAGCTTGTATGATGCTTCGCGGATAATCTCTTCCGGCACCTTCTCAGCTGACAGTACATTCTTCGCTGATTGGATAACTGTTGCATAATCTTTTTGCTTATAGGTACATCTCATAATTCCAATCTGTGCATCCAGAATATTTGCAGGAATCTCTGCTTGCTGAAGTAACTGCTGATACAACACCAGAGCACGGTCGAAGTTCGACTGCTGGTAATTGATTTCACCCGTTCTGGCCAGGGCAACTTCTGAAAACTCATTCTTTCCTCTGGCCAAAATATTGGCATAGGAACTAAGGGCCTTGTCGAGTTCGTTAGCGCGATAGTTGCAATCCCCAATATAGAACCAGGCATTCAGAAAAAACTGCCCCTGCGGAAAACGTGCGATATATTGCTCAAGATTCTTCATCGACTTTTCACAATCTCCCTGCATGTATAGATTTTCAGCGGCCTGATAGATCAGGCTATCTTGCTGCGACAGTGATATATCGGTTGTTCTACCGGTAGATTGAACATAAGACAGATATTCATCTACCTGATTGTTATCAACATAGATATTCTTTAAACCATTCAGTGCATCTACCGATTCCTGTGTATCGGGCCAGGTGGATACCACCTTTTTGTACATTGCCATAGCCTCCTCATTCCGGGTGGAATTGAAATAGATTAATCCGAGCTGCACATATGATTTACGCACATAGGAGCTGTTAGGATATTTGCTGATCAGATCTTTAAAGGTCTGAATGGCATCCAATGGCTGATTGAGATCATTGTAGGAACGGCCGATCTCATACTGGGCATCATCTGCATAAGGCGATTTGGGGTAGTCTCTGAGAAGCTTGTTCAGCACTTCGATTTTCTGTCCGGATTTTTGCACCAGTCCAAGCGAGAATCCTTTCTGAAAAATTGAATATCCGGTATCCTCTGTGCCCAGGGCAACTGCTTTATCGTAGTATTCAATAGCCTGCCAGTAGGTCCGGCCCATGAAGTAACAATCGCCGATCCGGTTGTATGCATCGGCTACCAGTTTATCCTGTTTTTTAGCATTTCCTGCAAAACGGCGGAACCAATTTGCCGATTCAGTATAATTTTCCAGTTTAAAATTTGCATAACCCATTCCATACAGGGCCAGCTGATATTCCGGCATCTTGTTGGCCCGGGGACCATCCAGGAATTGTTGGTAACTTTCAGCTGCCTTTTCAAAGGCCTTGATATCCATCCGTCCCTTTACATCTGCCCGAATAAGCCGAATGTCAAGATTCTGAAGATCACCAAGCTTTTT
>JAPLDV010000094.1 GCA_026391235.1 Bacteroidia bacterium
TCAGCATTAATCTGTTCATCGATAGCATTTTGCATTTTTGAACTGATCATAATATTTAATATTAAGTTATCAATTTTAATTCACCCTTTCCACAACCCGTGCAAATTGCAATACTCCCGGGCACCTAAAACATTTTCAGATGCGGTCACCTGAAATGCAGCTTCAGGCTTGTCACCCGGTTTCAGAAACTTCCGGTAGGTCCCTTTATCGGTATCTAATTCGATCCAAACAATGAAATGAGCATCCAGCATAGGATGATCTTGCTTTTCCCCAACCTTAACCAGGTACCCGTTTGAGGTTTTTTCAATAAATGGCACATGTTTTTCAATAGATGTGTCGGCTGTGGTTTCTTCCAGAAAGTTCATCGACTGTCCGCAACAAGCGAGTGTGCCACCACCCACATGCAATACTTCAACGATGTTGCCGCACACGGCACACCTGTAAACCGAATTTCTTTTAAGCATAGTTCTTCTCCAATATGTTTAGATTGAGCAAAGTTGCAATTTTTAAATTAAGGATGATACTTCGAGCCCGACAGAATTTCTTTTGCGCTCATAGTGTTCATCAGATCCTTAAGTGTAATTCCGTTCGACTTAACGTAACTGCCTATAATACGGTAGCCGATCCATACTCCCACCTTGCCGGGCGACTCATTACCAAAAGCACGCGTAAAGGGAGCCTCCTCCAGAAATTTCCTGGTGGTTAACCGGTCGGTTGAAAAGAGTATCTTCTGCTCAGCGAGGTATTTCCACATCGCCCTCTCCTGCTCACGGCACCACCGCAATTGTTCGTTAGTATAATGAAACAGTTGTTCCTCGCTTAATTTGGGTAATAATTTACCGGCAATATAATGCACCTTGCCTTCATAAATCATCCGGTCGAGAAATCCTCCTTCAGCTGCCGGCCCGGGTAATTCGCTGTAAAGCCAGGCTCTCACCGCATCAGCAGGTAAATTATCCGGTTTCATATTCTTCCGGATATATACTGGTATGCCCAAACCCTGATACAACGGACTCTCAGAACCCAGATAATTATCAACTCCAATGCCCAGGCACCCGGGTAAAGTGATGAATGATTGATTGAAACCTGAAATATAAGTGATCAGGTTATCGGGGCGTTTACCTCCGGCAAGTGTGGCCCAGCGGCCCAAAGCATCATCTATTTCCCGGCAGCTCTTAAGATATGAACCAGCTGATTTGGCGACCTCGGAATATACCCTCCTGATCAACGAATCACCCGTAAATTTCTCCAGTTGACCGGCATACCCGGGAAGGCTGTCCGGACCAATTCTGATAACCTCTTCATTGAAAATCCTGAAAAACGGAACTAAAGTTTTGTGATTTAAGCGGATACTATCGGCCAGGTCAGCGGGAGATATCGTAAAGACAAGTTTCTCAAACCTCACAATGGTATCACGGACACTTTGCCTGTGGCGGTGACAGGATAAAGTCCCCATCGTTAATAATAAGATAAGAATGCCTATTTTTGAGGGTATGATTTTTGGATTTATCTTCATAACTGTACTGTTCAATACTAAAGCCGATGACAAAACGTTAAAATTACTGAAAATCTTGCGTTGCCTATGAAAACAAAGGTCTTTCTAACAGCAATAATTTTCTTTTTTGGCGCCAATTTGCTGCAGGCACAGCCTGTTGACCGGCGGATAAGCTTTGCGATCAACCTCCAACCCCATTTTAACTGGATCCACGCGGATGAATCCCAACTTTCGAATGGACCCGTCAGGCTTGGAATTGAAGGCGGATTGCGATTGGATTATAGAATTGAGAAGTGGTATGCTCTGTCGTTTGGTGTTAATCTTAACCTGACCGGAGGTAATATAATATATAATGATTCACTTCATCTGTTAGTGAACAACGTTTGGGAAAATCTGAAGCCTGGCACCAAAGTAACCTATCGCCTTCAATACCTGGAGGTCCCGGTTGCTTTAAAGTTTTTTCTGCCGGAATTCGGATATTCAACATGGTTTGCGGAAATAGGTCTGGATCCCATGTTCCGCACCCAGGCATATATAAACGCAACTGATAATAATATTCAGAAAGCACCTTATAAGGATGGAGTTAGCAAATTTAATCTTGCCTGGCATACTGGGCTGGGATTAAACTATTCACTTGGAGGCAACATAAGTCTTCAATTTGCAATTTTTTACAAGAATACTTTTCTGGATGTAACTGATGAAAATGTCAGGCAAAAAGCTGACAATGCCCGTATCAATCAAATTGGTTTAACTGTAGGACTGGTTTTTTAACCTATGAAGATCGCCATCGCACAATTGAATTTCCGGATTGCCGATTTCGAAGGTAATCTTAACCTGATGCGGAATGCCATAATTCAGGCTGAAACAGAATCGGTTGATCTGATAATTTTTTCAGAATTGGCAATTTGCGGTTATCCTCCTCTTGATTTGCTTGAACAGCGCGATTTTATTGACCGCTGCGGGGTAAGCATCAGGCTTCTAACCGATTGTACGGCAAAAGTGGCCGTCATTGTTGGCAGTCCCGCGCTCAATCCTAATGAGAAGGGGAAGAAATTATACAATGCCGCCTACCTTTTAGCTGAAAAGGATATTAAAGCTGTCAGGTATAAAACACTTCTTCCTACCTATGACATTTTTGATGAATATCGCTATTTTGAGCCAAACATTGAATTTGGGATTGTTGAGTTTAAGGGTTTGAAGATCGCCTTAACCATTTGTGAAGATATCTGGGATGATCAGCCCGTGGAGAATGCATTTTCCAGATCCAGGCTTTATACTGTGTCTCCGATGGATTTTTTAATCAGGAAGAAGCCCGATATCATGATAAACATGTCGGCAAGTCCTTTTGCGGCCAACAGGATCAATGCCCGGGAGGAAGTGCTTCGGCAAAACGTTATCAAATATGGTATTCCATTATTTTATTGTAATCAGGTTGGTGCCAATACCGAATTGATTTTCGATGGTTCATCCATGGTGCTCGACCGGCTTGGAAAGATTGCCGACAGGTTCCCTCCTTTTGTTTCAGAAATGCGGTCTTATGTCGTCGAGAGTTTAATGAGCCCGCCTGTTAGTCGGGTTGCTGCAGATGAAATCAATCTCAGCGGGGAATATCGGATCAGTATGATGTATAAGGCACTGGTTTTCGGCGTAAAAGACTATTTTTCGAAGATGGGTTTTAAACAGGCGGTTTTAGGGCTTTCAGGAGGAATGGATTCAGCTCTCACATTGGTTCTGGCGGTTGAGGCGCTTGGTTCAGAAAATGTTCTGCCCCTGCTTATGCCTTCGCGCTTCTCATCCGACCATTCGATTACCGACTCCATTGCGCTCGCCAAAAATCTCGGGGTTAAATGGATCCGCCTGCCGGTGGACCCTGTGATGGATTCCTTTCTTGAACAGCTTAACCCGGAATTTGGCGGATTGCCTGCAGATGTTACTGAAGAAAACTTACAGGCAAGGATTCGGGGAGTTATGCTGATGGCTTTTGCTAATAAGTTGAATATGATATTGTTGAATACCTCGAACAAGAGTGAGGCTGCCGTGGGATATGCCACCTTATATGGAGATATGAATGGAGGTTTATCTGTTCTGGGTGATGTTTATAAGACTGATGTTTATAGAATTGCGGCATTTATCAACAGGAACCTCGAAATCATACCACATAATATATATATAAAGGCACCGTCAGCCGAATTAAAGCCCGGGCAAAAAGACAGCGACTCGCTGCCGGAATATAACATCCTGGATCCCATCCTTTACCGGTATATCGAAATGAAAGAACAGGTGGCCACCATAGTGAGGCAGGGATTTCCGGAAGAAGTGGTTAAAAAGGTAATTTCGCTCGTCAACCGAAGCGAATATAAGCGATTTCAATCACCCCCAATCCTCCGTGTATCCTCCAAAGCCTTTGGAATGGGCCGCCGAATGCCAATTGTTGCAAAATACTAGCATAACCCATCAACCCATCAACCATAAACTTATCAACTTATCAACCCATCAACTTATTAACTTATCAACTTATCAAAGTTTTTACTTAAATATTTGGTTCTTATTGATAATGTCTATATTTTAGCGGAATTATGGGGACCTCTAATCCCTATATGTATTATAATATGAATTTAACTTTAACTTTAATTATTAATTTTTATTTAACATTATGAGTAAACACCTACGTTTAGGAAAGCTGTTGTGGATGTTTGGCTTCGTGCTGACATTCGTGACGGTGGGTAGTCAGGCGGGGTTCGGACAGGTGAATAGTGCAGAGATTCTGACCTATTCAGTTGCTGGATCACCGGCTATTACCCTGGGCCCCGGAGGGATTGACAATGTTGCGAATACGGTTGACCTGAGGGTTCCGTATTACACAGTCCTGTCATCTCTCACCGATCGCATGACCACTTTTACCGTTAATGGCGCCAATACACGATTGTATTGGACAGCCAACGTGTTTTTTGACACTGGAGCTCACCTGAGATCATCTCATTCTACCGAGTGGATGGTTTCCGGTACTGACCATGTAAATTATACCATAGGTACCGACAGGGTTCCTGCCGATCCATCACATGTTTCTCCCTGGGCCGCTACCCCTGTATTGGCTACCGGAGTTACAACGCCTTATGTTGTCAGAGTTTATGCTCAGGATGAAACTTATACTGATTACACATTTACTCCGGTCTGGAATGTCCCGAGCACTTTAAAAGAGCTCAGTGCTTTCAGCCTGCGGGTTCCGAAACTTGTTGGCGGTGGTTATTATACCGCACCCGGTGTGCCGGATGCCCTGATTCAGAGAGTATATAATGTTACCGTACCTTTTGGCACCATAGTGACTAGTCTGGTAGCAGATTTTACCATTAGTCCCTTTGCCATCATGACGCATTCCATGGACGTGCCCGTTCGTCAGTTTACCGGAGTAACCGCGAATAATTA
>JAPLDV010000723.1 GCA_026391235.1 Bacteroidia bacterium
AATTCAGATAAGAGATGATGGTAAATATCATCGGCAACATTTTCCAGCTCGTTGATCTTAACGCATGCATCTGACATCTTCCCGGGTTTTTTCAGGTTGTGGAGTTCGTTCACGGCAATTTTGATCTGTTCGCAGCCCCGGATGATAATGACTACCATCTCTTTAAACTGAGGAAGCAATTTTTTAGGTTTGTATAATTTGATCTGCTGGCTCGCGGCATTTATATAATCCAGCACGTCGTCCATCTTTGAAGTGAGTTGATGGATATCTTCCCTGTCAAACGGAGTAATAAAGGTGGTATCCAGGGCATCGAAAACGGCATGAGCAATGTCATCGGCTTTTTTCTCGAGACTTTTTATCTCGCGGAAAAGATCGTGCTGCATCGCCGGTTCAGCACTCTCAACGATTTTCGCTAAAATTTTGGCTGAATCAGTCACCATGTCAGCCAGACCTTCAAAGAACGGAAAGAATTTTTCTTCTTTTGGGAGAAGGATTTTTTTAATGAATCCGCTTGCCATATTCAATTTTTTAAAGTAAAAAACGGGAGACAATATAGTAAATTACTCCGCTAATAAAAATATTAACAGGAATAGTGAGGAGCCATGCCTTTACGATATTACTTGCAACCCCCCAGCGTACTGCGCTTAATCTTTTAGCCACGCCTACGCCCATTATTGAACCTGTGATTGTATGAGTGGTGCTTACCGGAACACCTCCGAGGGTGGCGAAAATCACGGAAATGGCACCTGCGGTTTCGGCACAGAATCCCTGAACAGGTTTTAAGTGAGTGAGTGAAGTTCCAAGTGTTCTGATTACTTTTTTCCCTCCCGCCAAAGTTCCCAAGGCAATGGTTGTGTAGCTCGCAAAGATTACCCAGGTTGGAATGTAGAATTCGGATCCCAGCTGGCCGGTGCTGAAAAGTAAAATCGAAATAATCCCGATTGTTTTCTGGGCATCGTTGCTGCCGTGGCCCAGGCTGAATACTGCTGATGAGATCAGCTGCATGATTCTGAAACTGGCGTCAACTTTTCTTGGTGGTGTTTTCCTGAATATCCACATCGTAGCCGACATCACCAGGAATCCGAGCACAGCACCGAAAACAGGTGCAATCACAATAAAAACCGATACTTTAATTATACCCGAAGTCACCAGAGCTTTTTTACCGCTGATCAGCAAAGCCGGACCGATCAGCCCTCCGATCAGGGCGTGTGACACGCTGTTAGGCAATCCGTACCGCTGGCAGGTATACACCCAGATAATGGCGGATACCAATGCAGTGAGGATTACATATTCATTAATAACTGATGATTCGATAATACCTTTGCCAACCGTTTTGGCAACATGCACCCCGAAAATAAACAGAGCTGCAAAATTCCAGAATGCGGCCCACAGAACACCAAGAAAAGGCGTGAGTACTCTTGTCGAAATAACCGTAGCAATTGAATTGGCGGCATCATTGCGTCCGTTCATGAAATCGAACAGCAGGGCTACCACAATGATTATAGTGACCAGAACTGGCATGTCAGGCCTTAAGCCGATTTTATGATAATTGTTTTCAGGATATCTGAAACATCTTCAATACGGTCAGTAGTGGATTCCAGGGATTCGAGGATTTCTTTATTCTTAATGAGTTCAATTGCATCAGTTTCGGTATCGAATAACTCAGATATCAACTGGTGATAAATATCATCAGCAATATTTTCGAGTTCATTGATTTTGACGCATGCATCATTGATTTTGCCAGGATTTTTAAGATTATGCAGTTGAAGAACAGCGATCCGGATCTGCTCACACCCTCTGACAACAACCAGGCACAGTTCGCGAAACTGCGGCACAAGTTTCTTAGGCTTATAAAGCTTGATCTGCTGGCTTGTAGCATTAATGAAATCAAGCACGTCATCCATTTTAGAGGTCAGCCTCTGAATATCCTCCCGATCGAATGGCGTGATAAATGTGGTATCGAGCGTATCAAAAACCTGGTGAACGATGTCATCTGCCTTGGTTTCCAGAAGTTTGATCTCACGAAAAGTTTCTTCCTGTTTTGAAGGCTCATTGTGGTCGATAATCCTGGCCAGCAGGTGAGCGGCTTTTGAGATCAGTTCAGCCATATCTTCAAACATCGGGAAAAACTTCTCTTCCTTAGGCAACAAAAGTTTTCTAATAATACCTTTAGCCATAATGATCAGATTTAATATTGTTTAGGAAGAAAATATAATATCGTGAACTTGCAGGAATTTACTTTTTTATGGTTTCAGTTGAAATCTGGCCGGGTGATTTTTTATGAGGAGGATGAGGGTTCCATCCAGCGATGCCAAGCATGATAAAAAATCCAATGATATAAGCCACTGTTACGTGCCAGCCTTTTTTAAGATAATTGAAAGTATTTTTAGCTTCCGGGTACATGTTCGACAGGGCTACACCGGCCGATGATCCGAACCAGATCATTGAACCGCCGAAACCGACAGCAAAGGATAGGATGCCCCAGTCATAGCCACCCTGTTCCAGGCATAGCTTGGTGAGCGGGATATTATCGAAAACGGCTGAAACAAAGCCCAAACTGAAAGAGCTGAACCACGAGGCTTTTGGAAGTTCGTCGACCGGCATCAGTGAGGCCATGGTAACCAGTGACATGAGGAATACCGTTCCGCGCCAGGCATTTTTCATTTCATGCCAGGGAGTTTTCCTGAAAGTGGCACCCACAAATATGGCAACCCAAACCCCTACGGCCGGAAAATCAAGTGTATAATTGGATATGATGGCAAATACCAGAATGAGGAAAACGATGAGAAGTTTGCCTTTATCGACTCTGATGCCGACTTCATTATTGGCATTAATTACTTGATATTTATGCTGTTGTTTCGCAGCAATTGTTCCAAAGATTGTAAAGGCCGCAATCGATCCCAAAAATGCTGTGAGTACCCAAACCGGATTGACTCCATCGATCCACATCAGGGTAGTGGTAGTGTCACCAACCACCGATCCGGCACCTCCGGCGTTGCTGGCTGCTACAATGGCTGCAAGAAATCCCAGATGCACTTTTCCTTTGTACAACACCATTGCCATGGTGCCCCCGATCATCGCGGCAGCGATATTATCGAGAAAAGATGAAATCACCATGACAATAAAAAGCAACACCAGACCACCGGTCCATCCGTTCGGAAGATAGTTCGGCAATATATCAGGAACCTTCGACTCTTCAAAATGCTTGGCAAGTATGGCAAAACCAAACAGCAATCCCAGCAGGTTGATCAGCGTCCGCCACTCTCCCTCGCGCTCGGGAGTGCCGACAATGTGCCCCGGAAGATCGAATCCGGTATCGAAAATTAATTTGAACGCAAGCACTGCAACTAACCCGGTGATTGCTACCTGCATGGTATGCTTATGGAACACCGCAACACACGCGAGGGTTAGTGCAAAAAGGATAAACTCCACCCTGACGGGGCCTACCGACGGAACCGTTCCTGCACCCGCTGCAAACGATGCCAGCGGAATAACCATAAATACCGATATGAGCGCAGTTATGCGCAAACTTGTGATTCTGAACATAGATGTTAACATTGGTTCAATAGTTTTAAGGCGGCTAAGGTATTACCAATATTGATACGATGTTTCTGCAGTGGCGCCAGTCCTAAAAAAAATCCTCCGGGCCTTATGAATTGACCGTATTATTAAATAGTTTAGAGGATTAAAACCTGATACCTGATACAGAAACCTGACACCCATGAACCTTCCCGATACTACAACCGCCTACTTCTGGCCCGGCCTGGCTCCTTACCAGGAACACGACCGGCATCTGTTTTATGGACGGGGAGACGAGATTTTCGACCTCTCACGAAAGGTTATTTCATCGAGGCTCGCTATTCTGTTTGGTCCATCCGGCGCCGGAAAAACATCGTTGCTTCAGGCGGGGGTATTTCCAAAACTCCGGGAGCAGAATCTGTTGCCCGTGCCCATCAGGCTCGACTTTCCAAAACCCGGGGAATTGATAATCCCGGTGATTAATCAAATCGAGAGATCGCTCCAGCGTGAGGCAGCAAAACAGGGGGTTTCAATTGATCCTGTTGTAAATAATTGGTTTGCTGAAAGAAAGAGCCTGTTATCGTTATGGGAATGGTTGCGCTCATTTACTCTGACCGATTCATCGGGCCAAACCTGGACACCGGTATTTATTTTCGATCAGTTCGAGGAAATTTTTACTTTGGGCAAGCATGCCCTTGGTTTGGAATCTTTTTTACACCAGCTAGGCGATGCCGCTGAAAACTTTTTGCCCGGGGAGATCAATCATCTGATTGATGAAGAGAAAAGTGAACTGCCATTCAATCCGGCAGAGCAGCCATACAAAATGGTGATAGCTTTACGTGAGGACTATTTTGCTCAATTACAGTCGCTCCGTCAGATACTGCCGGGTGTAACCGTTCGCCAGAACCACTTTTCATTGATACGGCTAATCGGCACCCAGGCCCTTGAAGCCATAACCGGACCGGCTCCTTCCGGGATGATTACCAACCAGGTAGCAACTGAAATCATTCATTTTGTTGCCAATGCATCAGAACGCACGGAACAGGATAACCCCAATTCCAGCCAGTCGCTCGATCAATTTGAAGTGGAGCCGGCAATTCTTAGCCTGGTTTGCCAGCAGCTCGATTTAAAGCGGCAGGCACAGGACCAGACATCCATTACGGTTGATTTCGTTAAGCAATCCAAGGGACAGATCCTGGAGGAATTCTACGAGTCGGCCATGAAACCGGTGCAAACCGAAACCCGGTATTATATTGAAAATCAACTGCTCGATGCCGAGGGATTCCGAACCTCCGAACCAGAGTCCAACCTGGCCCGGCAACTCATTCCTCCTGAAGACATTCAACTCCTTATCAACCTGCGCCTGCTCCACCGCGTTGAGCACTATCAACGCTCCCATCTGGAATTGAGCCATGATGTTTTGGCCCCGGTGGTTAAAACCATCCGGGATAGCCGCTTGCAGAGGGAAGATTTAGAGAAAAGGAAAGCCGAGAATACCTTGTTGAGGAAGCAGCGGAGAAGGTCGATGGTGTTGGTGGGCAGTTTTGGGATTATAACTTTACTGGCGCTGGTGGCGGTGTTTTTTGGTATGCAGAAGCAGAAGCAAGCCCTGCGGCTGGAAAAGGAAAGCAGGATTAAGTATTTTCTCAGCGAATCCAACAGGCTGCTCGAAACCAATAAACCTTTGGCTGAAGCATTTACGGCAAATGCCTTCCTGGAGAATGATCAAAAGGCTAATCCCGACCTGATGAGAAATGTATTAAGTCAGATCAATCATCCTTTATTTAATTATCGCGAATCAAACGTTATTGGTGACTATAGCAGGTTCATCTCACCGGAAGGCTATGGCAAACTTTATGGGATAACAAATTATGGATCAATTGTTGAAATAACCAATAATGGTATACCAATTAATGAGATATTATTTAATAACGAAATCATTCTTACCGCGTTTTTCGAAAAAGGAACGATTAAAAGTTTATTAACTTCCGCTACTGCTCCGCCATATAAATTATACATGAGAACTCATTCCGGAGAAAAAATAAGAGATTGGGATTTTGAACCAACTTTTCTTCGGAAAAGATACGGAATTGGTTACAGTACCCCTTTACAATCATCGGCAAAAGTGAAAATGTCAAACAGGGATGGAACTAAGATTTTTATTTCAAATTATACGTCATACTGGTATTTGAACCTCACTGGCGGCACATTTCAAAGACTTAAGAATTCGGAAATTGTTGATCATGTCTTAATCGAACCGAAACCGCTTTTTTTCAATGGAGAGGCTTGCCTTTTTTATGGAGACACTATTATTTTTCCGGATAGAAGTGATTGGAAA
>JAPLDV010000182.1 GCA_026391235.1 Bacteroidia bacterium
TGTAGAGACGTTTATAAACGTCTCTACGGATGCGTCTCTACATAACGCATCACGTTCCTTAAGCCGTCAATCCTGATATTGTTCCAATGCAATCCGCAAACATTCCACCGCATTCCTCAGGTCTTCGAGTTTGAGCACATAGGCAATCCTGACCTCGTTTTTCCCAAGGCCCGGAGTGGCATAAAACCCATCAGCCGGCGCAAGCATAACGGTCTGATTATTATGCTCGAAATCGGTAAGCAGCCATTTAGCAAAAGCATCGGCATCCTTTACCGGTAATCGGACCGTTGTGTAAAAAGCGCCTTTTGGTTTGGGGCAGAAAACGCCCGGAATATCATTAAGTGCTTTAACGAGAAAATTCCTGCGGGCAATATATTCTTCAACTACCTCATCGAAATAGGATTGCGGGGTATCGATAGCAGCTTCGGCGGCAATCTGACCCAGACCGGGAGGGCTTAACCTGGCTTGGGCGAATTTCAGGACTGTTGATAAAACATCCCGGTTGCGGGTGATCACGCAGCCGATTCTCACCCCGCAGGCACTGAACCTTTTCGATACGGAATCAAACATCACCGCATGGTTGTCGAGGCCCTCAAGTTCAAGAACGCTGTGGTGCCTGAGCCCGTCATAGCAGAACTCCCTGTATACTTCATCTGCAAACAGGTAAAGATTGTGCTTAATTACAATTTCACGCAACTTCAGCAGCTCTTCTTTTGAGTATAGATAACCAGTTGGATTGTTGGGATTGCATATCATGATCCCCTTTGTCCTTGGGGTGATGAGTTTTTCAAATGCTTCAATCGGGGGCAATGCAAATCCGTCCTCAATACCGGATGGAACCGGGACAACCTTAACGCAGGCTGCAATCGCGAACCCGTTATAGTTTGCGTAGAATGGTTCGGGAACAATGACTTCATCGCCCGGATCCATCGTTCCCATCAGAGTGAACAGGATTGCTTCCGATCCGCCGGTGGTTACAATAATCTGCTCATAGCTTACATCGATTCCGATCCCCTGATAAAACGTTGCCAGTTTGCGCCGGTATGATTCATAACCCGCCGAATGCGAATATTCCAATACCGGCTTTGTGATGGCACGTATTGCATTCATCGCGGTTTCAGGAGTTTTTATATCCGGCTGACCAATATTCAAATGAAAGATGATCCGACCCTTCCGTTTTGCTTCCTCTGCAAATGGCACAAGTTTCCGGATCGGGGAGGGAGGCATGGTTGTTCCCCTGATGCTTATTGCTGGCATGATTATAGGTTACGATTTTTCGAGGCCGTTGGATTATTTTTTTTTGGTCGTGGTTCCTGCGGATGACTTGGTACCCGCACCAGTCGTGCTATTCGCTGCTTTATCTGATTTTTCTTTTGCTACACGCGCCTCGTAGGCTGCTCTTTGCTTAGCCTTTCTTGAGGCAGCATCCTCAGCGGCATTTAAGTCACCGGCATTACCACCGGCTTGTTTGACTCCGCCGTTACCTTCTTCCAGTTTCCGGTCTATTGCATTCTGCTTCTCCTTCTCAGGACTGCCTGCCTTTATATCGCCCGGCTGTGAATTGACCTTGCCCCGGATCTCCAGCCTGACGGGTGAGTTGTTTGCATTTGAGTATACGACAACGGTCTTATTAAAAACACCCGGAAGAGTGGTGTTGTAAACAACTTCAATGGTTCCTTTCTGGCCTGGTGCAACCGGTTCTTTCGTCCAGGTGGGAATGGTACATCCACATGACGATTTTACGTCAGTGATTATCAGAGGTTTGGTCCCCTGGTTCGTAAAATTAAAATCAACCTTGCCGTTTGCACCATAGATAATAGAACCATAATCATGTGCGGTAATACCATCCACTGTTTTGTCGAAAGCCATATCAACTTTGGCCTTATTTGTTTGAGCCTGAATCTGGATTAAAGAAAATAAAACTGCAAGTGTCAGAGAACCAATTTGTTTCATAGCAACCTTTATTATTATTAAAAATTCAAATTTAATGTAAACACAATATATAACGGCCTTCCTGCGCCTTTATTTTGTTGGATAATCTTGTTAATTTTACGGCACTTTTTTTCAAGGGAGCGACCCCTTTTAATCACAACTACTACGAATGAACAAATTGGATATTCCTGCCAGGTACGACTCACACAAAACGGAAGATAAGTGGTATTCCTATTGGATGGAACAGGGCTTTTTTCGTTCTCTTCCCGATTCCAGGGAGCCTTATACTATTGTTATTCCTCCCCCTAATGTAACAGGTGTGTTGCACATGGGGCACATGCTAAACAATACTATACAGGATATTCTGGTACGGAGAGCCAGGATGACTGGCAAAAATGCATGCTGGCTGCCTGGTACTGATCATGCTTCTATTGCCACCGAAGCACGGGTGGTAGCCAAATTGCTTGATCAGGGTATAAAAAAAACCGACATTACCCGTGATGAGTTTATCAAGCATGCCTGGGAGTGGACTGAAAAACACGGTGGGATTATCCTGGAGCAGCTTAAAAAACTGGGTGCTTCGTGTGATTGGGACCGGACATGTTTTACCATGGATCCGGCTTTATCGGAAAGCGTTCTCAGGGTTTTTGTAGACCTATACCGTAAGGGATACGTATACCGGGGTATCAGGATGGTTAACTGGGATCCTCAGGCACAGACGGCTATATCCGATGAAGAGGTTGTATACAAAGAGTTGCAGTCGAAATTGTATTATGTGAGGTACAGGATCGTGGGGGAGGATGACAGTTATCTTTCGGTTGCAACAACCAGGCCTGAAACGATCCTTGGGGATACTGCGATCTGTGTAAACCCGAACGATCCGCGTTATCAGCATCTTAAGGGCGCTAAAGTGATTGTACCAATGGTTAATAGGGTTGTTCCTGTTGTTTTTGATGATTATGTTGATATTGAATTTGGTACAGGGGCCCTGAAAATTACACCGGCTCACGATGTGAACGATTATGCTATCGGTGTTAAATACGGGTTGGAGGTAATTGATATATTCAATGATGATGGAACGGTTAGTCAGAGAGCCGGATTATTTGCCGGTGCCGACCGTTTCGAAGCCCGAAAACTCGCTGTGATAGAATTGGAAAGAAGCGGAAGTTTGGTTAAAACGGAGGAATATACCAACAAACTTGGCTATTCGGAGAGAACTTCAGCGGTGATCGAGCCCAAATTGTCGAGACAGTGGTTTATAAGGATGACGGAACTCGCCGGACCGGCTCTTGTAAATGTTATGAATGACGAGGTTCGGCTTTTTCCTGCCAAATTCAAGAATACCTATCGGTACTGGATGGAAAATATCAAAGACTGGTGTATTTCGAGGCAGCTTTGGTGGGGGCACAGGATCCCGGCCTGGTATCTTGCCGACGGGAGAGTGGTTGTTGGTTTGGATGAACAGGAAGCACTCACTGAAGCCAGAAAACTGACCGGTAATACCGATCTTAATATTTCAGACCTGACTCAGGATGAGGATGTTCTCGATACCTGGTTCTCATCATGGCTTTGGCCGATTTCTGTTTTCGACGGGATCCGGAATCCCGATAACCCGGATATTAACTATTATTATCCTACCAATGATCTGATTACGGCGCCCGATATCCTGTTTTTCTGGGTAGCCCGGATGATCATTGCCGGATATGAATACCGTCAAGCCAAGCCTTTCAGCAACGTTTACCTAACCGGGATGGTAAGAGATGCCCAGCATCGCAAAATGTCGAAATCACTCGGGAATTCTCCTGACCCGCTGGATCTCATAGCAAAATATGGGGCCGATGGTGTCAGGGTGGGGATGCTTTTGTGCTCCTCTGCCGGAAATGACCTGCTGTTTGATGAATCATTGACGGAGCAGGGTCGAAATTTCGGCAATAAAATATGGAATGCCTTCAGGCTTATATCCGGTTGGGATGTTTCTGATAATATCGGCCAGCCTGAAACATCGCGATTAGCCAATGAATGGTTTAACGCCAGGCTGAACCAGGAATTGGGGGTTCAGAATGACCATTTTACCAAGTACCGGCTTTCGGAAGCTTTAATGGCAGCTTATAAATTATTCTGGGACGAATTCTCATCCTGGTATCTTGAGATCATTAAACCGGCATATGGCCATCCGATCGACAAGGTTACCCGCGATGAGGCAATGACACTTATGGAGAAACTGATGCTCGTTCTGCATCCATTTATCCCTTTCATTACCGAGGAAATTTGGCAGCGGGTGGCAACCAGGAAGTCCGGTGAATCTGTGATGGTAACCCGGCAACCGGTTGCTGGCGGCTATAATCCTGATCAAATTGAAAGGTTCGAACGGATGAAAGAGGTAGTCGGATTTGTCCGGTCGGTTCGGGCCGACTGCAACATTCCTTTTAAAACAGAACTCTCTCTTGAGATCAGAACTACTGATAATCAATACGATAATTATCTGGATCCTATTCTTGTCAAGCTGCTGAACTTAAAGTCAGTAACCGGGATTGACCAGAACCCTTCAGGCTCAGCGAGCCAGGTTATCAGATCAGTGGAGTATTATGTACCGCTTACAGGTTCAGTTGATATGGTTGCTGAGATGGAAAAACTTCAGAAGGAACTCGACTATTCATTAGGCTTTCTTGATACTGTTATGAAAAAACTGGCCAATGAACGGTTTGTGAACCATGCTCCGGCTCAGGTATTGGAAACCGAGAAGGCCAAAATGGCTGACGCCGAGGCAAAGATCAGAGCTTTGCGGGAGCAGATAGAGGGGATGAGACCGTAGAGACGCATACATGCGTCTTAAACAGAAGACAGAAGACAGAAGATTATGAAAGAAAATACATATTCGTTCAGGGCGAATCCGCTGGAGCAGTTTCTGCAGAAATCTTCAAAAGATTTTACCAGGGATGATATCATTCTATTTGTTTCGGGGAAGGGCATTAAGATGTTGAATTTCAGATATGTTGCCGAGGATGGGAAGTTGAAGATCCTGAATTTCGTAATTCATAGCATTGAGTATCTTGAAACCATTTTGTCAACAGGAGAGCGTGTCGACGGGAGCAGTTTGTTTTCTTATATTGAAGCAGGATCCAGTGATTTGTATGTGATACCGAGGTTCTCAACTGCTTATGTGAATCCATTTTCGCTAGTTCCAACCCTGGATATTTTATGTTCGTTTTATACCA
>JAPLDV010000818.1 GCA_026391235.1 Bacteroidia bacterium
GACCGCGCTTTTCGGGAAACCAACGAATCAGTGTAGCAATCGGCGTAACATAACCGAAACCATTTCCCAGAGCGGCGATAACGCCAAATCCAATATAAATAAGAGTTATGCTTCCAATCTGATCGGCATAACCGGCTACTAATGTACCGATACCGAAAAGGATACCGCCAATTGTGGCTACAAAACGGGGGCCTTTTTTATCAACCAGAGTGCCGCCGAAAGCAGCAGCAAGACCGAGAATACCCATAAGGATCATGAACGTGTATTGGACTGTTTTGCCATCCCAGCCGAGCATTTTCATTAAAGGCATTTTAAAAACCGACCACGCGTACACAGTGCCTAGGCACAACTGAATCACAACAGCCGCACCGGCAATCAACCACCGCTTACTTTCTAAATTTTCATTTGCCATTTTTCCCTCCCTTTTTTTCTTCAGTCTCAAAAGATCCGTTGGTCAATTTAAGACTCCTGAGTTATATTTTTGAAGTTCACGCTTTATAGCCATAACCAATCGTTTTGTCAAACATAAATGTTTATTTTTCTTCGATTATTTATAAAAGACCGCAAGTCATAAATAACTTCACTAACTTATACTGTCGAAAGATAAAGATTTGTGAAATGTATAAAGGTGAATCCTTTATTTATACCGAGTGTTGAGGATATTAAAAAAATATTGATATGGTTAAAGTCATCATGGATTAAATCAAAGGTGTCATTAAACTTTTTATCGAATATTGTTATTGATGGAAATGATAATTTCAGGTTAAAAAACACAATAGATCAATTTCTATTTTGAAAGGTGCTATATTGAGATGTCAAAAAGAATCGTTCTGGGTATTCAAGTGACAAATCGTGTGGAAAAAGTTCCCGACGTACAGAAAATTTTGACCGATTACGGCTGTAACATTCGGACACGTCTGGGACTGCATGAAGAGTCAAAAAAAGTTTGTTCGCAGTTGGGTCTTTTTATTCTTGAGACCTGCGGGGAGGAAGCCGAAGTTCTCGAAATGGAAAAGAAGCTGAAGAAGGTTCAAGGGCTTGTCGTGAAAAAAATGGTTTTTTGAGTCCTGACATTACAGAGTTTCTGACGTTGACCTTGCTTTTGCTACGATTTGGAGAATTAAGGAGCGGCTAAGATTTCCGTTCCCTGTTTCAAAATCCAGTTCTTGCAGGAAATGTTTCAATCAGGAACAAGTCAGTGTTTTGTGGATTTGCCGGATTTGATTTACCTCTTTTTAAAGGCTTCCATCTTAATGTTGAAGACAATATGTGGACAGATTTTCCCTCGGAGCTGCCATGATCTGTAATAAATTTTAGCGGTAAAAAAGTATCTAAACGGAGTGATGATAGCAGCAAAAAAAGACCAAAAGCGACCGAGGGGAACGCCAAGGAAACTACACACGGAGGTAGCGTGATTCTATTTCAATAGAGTCACAAAGAAATGAAACATCGAACTATGCCGGTTATCTCTAGTTAAAAAACGTCTTGCTCTACATAACCGATATTATTATTGTCAGGCGCGTAAGCAAAACCGTATGAAAAAACATTCCTTTTATTTTCAGCCTTCCGGCTAGAATATGCCCCAAAACGCGTCGTCCGGCTTCATCAAAGTAATACGGCAATCCCCATCGGATATTGATCATGTTTAAATCCATAACCAAATCGTATGTAGTTCTAATGATAATTTCAGGATTACCGTTAATTCCGGCTTCAATTGTCAATTTACCCTGCCCGAAAATTAGAGTAACCGCGGCTTCTATATCCGGCAGATCAATGGCGACAACGCCTTTCATCTTTTTGTATATATTCTGTTTTGCCGGAGATTTTGCGATATTACCCGCAATGAGCTCCTCTAAGATGAAGGAGAAGGGCAAATCCTGAGCCTTATTAGTA
>JAPLDV010000699.1 GCA_026391235.1 Bacteroidia bacterium
TTGTATAAAGCTCTGAACCAATCATTATTTTTCATACCGAGTATGTGAAAATAATGCCCGGCTTCCACGATGGATACTATCGAATTTACAGCGTATAGGTTCGGATTAATATTGGTGGTCACAAATTCGTGATCCGGACCCCCTTTGGAGAAACCGATCACATGGGTGGGTATGGCGGATCCTTCGGGCGTAATGGTGTACAGCGTATCCAAAGACGGCTCCCAAAAGGTTATTCTTTCCGGATTTACGGTAAGTACGACATGTGGTGCGACATTGATCACCAGATTTTCATCATTTGCCCTTGGCAGGATATCCCTGACATGCTTTAGGTTCTTATCAAAAACAGGGAGTGAAGCAAAACCGTCCATTTGTGCGTAGGGTCGATAGTTTGAAATTACAAATTCATTTTTATTGATAAACTGTATGCGGCTGATATATCTGAATGGAGTTAGCTTCCTTATATTCAACTCATTGATGAACGCTCCTTCAATAGAAAACTTTAGCAGTTTGCCCTGGATAAAATCATAAAAGAAAACAAATTCCTCAGCCGGATCCATGGTGGCTTCGCGGGGCTCTAATAACTCGTGGGGACCTTTTCCTTTGGTTCCGATGGCCCGGATGAATTTCCCCTGTCGGTCGAACAAAAGCACACGCGCCTTTTCCACGTCCCCAACCATCACGTATTTTTCACCGACTAAATAATTTTCTGAATATCTGAACCACGAATCTTTTGTTGATTCCAACGGAATAAATTCAACATCCCGGATGAATTCACTGAGCCTGACGTTCTTTTGGTTATCGAAAGCTTTAAGTACGTCTATCTTGATGATCTCGGTTGATGGTTGTTGTTTTGGGCTTGAACAGGCCATCACAAGTAAGCACAATAGCAGTGTTAATGATGGATTGGATTTCATAGTCTTTATTAGCTGCATTTAAAAATGGTCAATTAGTAATTGTGTGGATAATCAGGGATGATTTCATGGTGTACAACGTTTACGTATATGAAACGTTTGGCATTACGAAGCACATACCTGTCAAGCTACCACAATGTTTATTAGATTTCATACCCTTCAAATTAGCATTATTCGCCAAATAATTTATATACAATGTTTTGCTTAGTATTTAATTTCCAGGTCAATCTGTCTTCCTTCTTTAAATGCTTTCTTGTCCATTCCTGTACCGATTGCAATTCCAATTACCATCCCAATTGGCAATCCTATTCCTAAAAAACCCATATTCCCAAGGCTGGCTCCAAAAGCAATACCAATCGGAACACCAAATACAGCCATTCCAACAGCTAACCATTGATTACGATAATAGTTTTTGGGCACCAACTTAAGCTCTTTTTCAAGTAATTTAATAATCCTTGTTTGTTTCTTTCTAATTGTTTTTCTCAATTCGTCTCGTGAACTAGAAATTGATTTAAGGTCTTCAATATCCTTATTAATAGATAACACTAATCCCTCAGGCAACTCTCTTTTTCTCAACTCACTTAGAAGTTTTTCAAATTGAAAGTACGTTTCTTCAAGTTTGGCATTTTCATCAATGCCTGGTCTTTGATTTAGTTCGTTAATTTTCATTCGTAAATAATTTATTGTTTCATGGTTGATTGGCTCGTACTCATGGAGCCCTCAAATTATTTTCATTCCATTTTGCGAGCGTTAGCTCATGAGGGGTTCATTTGTCTGTTTTTTTATTAAGCACAACGGTTCGGGGCTTGCCTTTAGTGCCGTTTGCAAAGGTTTGTCCCGAAGTGCTGCTGTTTCAAATTACAACTTTACTGTCTCACAAAGCACGAACGGCATTAAGGCAAGCCTCGTGTTAGCCGCATGCCGCACTCATTGTGTTAATGTAAAACTAACAATTTTTTTGTCAATGTCTGTTTATCTATTGTGATCCGGACGAAATAAATTCCTGTTACATCAAGTTGCAATGAAACATTTTTTTCATTTGGTTTCTCTTGATAAACAACTTGTCCGAGTGGATTTAGAATTTCCAGCCTGGTAATTTTGCCGGAACTTGTGATATTTAATTTTCCAATGCAGGGGTTGGGATATACCGATATATCAGCGTCTATTAAAAATTGTTTTATGCCTAAATGGGTGCCATTCCATTTTGCAATTCCTCCTACTCCCAGACTATGTGAATACTGCCCTGCCCAAAGTGAGTTCCAGCTTTTGCCATCAATGGCTGCATACTTTTGTGTTGCATCAATGTCTATCCATGTTGCACCCGAATCGGCGCTGAAGGCACTGCCATAATGTGTACTTCCTCCACCGTTAGCAATTACAATATTGCTGCCCGGAACAACAAAAAGCCCATTTACCAGCCCTCCCTGATAAAACGTTCCTGTATGCGTAACCTGGCTCCATGTCACCCCCCCGTCATGAGTGCGGTAAACAGGACCGGTAAGGTTGGTATTCGCATTAAATCTAACAGCAATTCCTTCCAGAAGATTGAAAAATGCGACATTTATTGCATTAGGTAAAGAAAACACTCCTACTGTCGCTGCCTGCCAGTTATGTCCTTTATCCTGCGAAAAGAAAACTCTTCCCTTTGAGGAGGTTGCCCAAATATTATCGCCCAGCACATATTGAGATTTGTCGATGACTCCCTCTCCTGACAGAGGTGCAGGAATACTGTCGGCCAGGTTCCATGTTAATCCGCCATCCATTGTATAATATACCTGCCAATCACCATTATGCACATCACCAAAAGCAACACCATCATTGGAATTAAAGAAATGTAAAAAGTCGCAATAGGAAGTAGAGTCAAAAGGTATTGTTTTATTTTTTATCCATGTCTGCCCGCCATCAGTTGACTTGCTTATGGCAGTGCGATAATTAGTTGTAGGAATCCCTAAATAAGAAATTGTCGAAATCCACATAGTATCTGCGCTTAATGCCTGGTAACTTGTTACATACCAATCAGTATCAAGAGCATTGCTCGTCCAGTTAGCCCCTCCATCAATGGTGCGGCTGATATATCCAAACTGGTTTTGTGATTGTCCAACTAAAATCCCGACTCCCGCTGCAGTATTACTATCTATTACCGAAAGGCATATAAAATTATATCCCTCGTCAACAGGGTTTACATTTTGTGTTACCCACGATTGTGATTTAACACTAATTACAATCAGCGTTATGCTGAGCGCAATCAAAAGAGTTTTTTTCTTCATTTTTTTAGGTTTTAGTTTTTTTCGC
>JAPLDV010000384.1 GCA_026391235.1 Bacteroidia bacterium
AAGTTAAAAGATATAGCTGACTTTTTTATACATAGCAACAGACCCATCATTAACCGGACAGATGATTCTGTTGCACGATTAGCCGGAGATAATACAATTCTTATCCGGAGATCCCGTGGCTATGTTCCGACGGCAATACAGACCAGTCTGTCTGTGGATGGTATTCTTGCTCTCGGAGCAGAACAGAAAAATACATTTTGCCTGGGGAAAGGCCGTGAGGCCATCCTGAGTCAGCATATCGGGGATCTGAAAAACTTTGACACCTTTCAGTTTATGGAAGAGTCACTTGCCCGGTTCAAAAACATATATCGTTTCACCCCGGCATTGATTGTAACCGACAAACACCCCGATTACCTATCGACCCAATTTGGGAACGCCTCCGGTATCCCGGTTACTGCTGTTCAGCATCACCATGCCCACATCGCCTCATGCATGGCAGAACATCAATTGGATGAACCGGTGATCGGAGTTGCTTTTGACGGCACCGGTCTTGGAACCGACCTAACTATATGGGGCGGAGAGTTTCTGATCGCCACACTCGATCAATTCACCCGGTTTACCTGGCTGGACCCCGTGAAGGTCCCCGGCGGTGACCAGGCTGTTAAAGAACCCTGGAGGGTAGCGATAGCTTACCTCCAAAAATGCTATGGGGACAATATTCCTTTTGAATCTTTCAGTGGACTTCGGAGCGTTACTGAGATTCAGCGAAACCAAATCGTAAGCCTGCTAAAGTCAGATGTTCCCGTTCCATTCTCCTCTGCTGCAGGCAGGCTTTTTGACGCAATCTCCGCCCTGACCGGTTGCTGCATTACAAACACCTTCGATGCCGAAGCACCGATAAGGCTGGAGATGGCTGCCGATCAGATGGAAATGGGTGAGTATCTTTATCAGTTTAATAAGACCATTGGCTTCTTCCCTACTATTGAAGCCATACGGATTGATCTTGAAAATCATGTTCCCTTATCCGTGATTTCCGCCAGGTTTCACAGAACCCTGGCGCGGGTTATCCTCGATACTTGTATCCGGGCGCGTGAGCTAACCGGACTAAAGAGTGTAGTTCTGTCGGGAGGAACTTTTCAAAATGCATTTCTCACCCGTATTACTCGTTTATGCTTAAAAAAGTACAAATTTAACGTGTATACCCACAGAGTAGTTCCGCCCAATGATGGCGGTATCTCCCTGGGTCAATTGATTGTTGCAGCAAAAAATCAAATTAACCAAAATGTGTTTAAGCATCCCGGCTAAAGTCATATCCACTACCGGTACTATGGCCATTGTACAAATTGGTGGGCTGATGATACAGGCGTCTCTCGATCTGGTTGAGGATATCCGAGTAGGCGATTATGTACTGATCCATACCGGATTTGTTATTCAGAAGATTTCGATGGAGGAGGCAGAGGAAACCAAAAGTCTCATTCGGGAGATTGAAAAATTTAATGATGCTCCATGAATACGGTTCAGACATTACTTTTTGCGATCCGCAGGGAGGCCAACCGGCCGGTCCGATTAATGGAAGTTTGCGGAGGGCATACCCATGCGATCATGAAATTCGGGATACCGGGACTTCTTCCCGATACGGTCAAATTACTGTCCGGGCCCGGCTGCCCGGTTTGTGTAACCCATACCGGGTTTATCGATCAAGCCATTCATTTGGCCCGAAATTATCCGGTGATCATAACCACTTTCGGCGATCTCATCAGGGTACCCGGGTCGGGACAAAGTCTGGAAACCGCCCGTGCAGCGGGAGCAGACATCCGGATTGTACTATCTCCGCTGCATGCATTGAACCTGGCTGAAAACGAAAAGGGTAAACAAGTGGTTTTTCTGGGTATCGGATTTGAAACAACCGCCCCGTCTGTAGCAGTAACAATAAAAACCGCCCTTGAACGGGGAATCAGAAACTTTTCAGTTTTGAGTGCCCACAAGATCATGCCCCCGGCTATGGCTGCTTTGGTCAATCATCAGTCCAACCTCGACGGTTTTATTTGCCCGGGACATGTAAGTACCATAACAGGTTCGGCTATGTATGAATTTCTAACAAAGGATTATGGAATACCTTGTGTTATTTCAGGTTTTGAAGCATCTGATATACTTGAATCAATCTTACTGTTAATCAGACAGATAAATACTCGTCAGCCTAAAGTTGAGATTCAGTACCGGCGCGCTGTGAAACCTGAAGGCAATTTGAAAGCGAGGAAAATCATGCATGAAGTATTCGTCCTTCGTGACGATTGGTGGCGTGGAATGGGTATTATCCCGACAAGCGGCCTGGTTCCTGGTGGCAGGTATGCCGGTTTCGATACCCTGCAACGATTCAGCCTGCCTGAATTTCCGGATGCCGATAACCGTGGTTGCAGATGCGGCGATATCCTCCGTGGATTAATTACTCCTCCTGAGTGCACATTGTATGGGAAAATCTGTACTCCGGACTCACCGGCCGGTACCTGCATGGTGTCATCGGAGGGGACATGCCAGGCTTTCTACCGCTATCAAAACTGAATAAAGAGGCTAACATGGAAGACAAAATACTTTTAGCGCATGGAAGTGGGGGCCGGATGACACGGGAATTGATACACGAACTCTTTAAGCCCTACCTGCACAATCAATATCTTGATAAAGAAACAGATGCAGCAATTCTTCAACATTTGTCAGGTAAAATTGCCGTTTCAACCGATGCCTTTGTCGTTAATCCGGTCATTTTTTCAGGAGGAGATATCGGCAAACTCGCGATATGCGGCACTGCCAATGATCTGGCAGTTTCCGGTGCCAAACCTCATTCATTAACAGCTTCCTTTATCCTGGAAGAAGGGCTTGAAATATCCGTGCTGGAAAAGATAGTATCGTCCATGGCTCATGAAACCGAACAGCTCGGCATTTTGCTTATTGCCGCTGATACCAAAGTGGTACCCACCGGCCAGTGTGATAAAATCTATATTACCACTACCGGGATTGGTACCGTTATTCCTGATCTTGAGCAGGTCTCCAACGGGCAAGGTATACAGGCTGGTGATCGGATTATCCTTAGTGGCACAATCGGCGATCATGGGGCAGCTATCTTTTGTGCCCGGTATCCGGAGCATATTCTGACAACCATCGAGAGTGATTGTGCCTGCGTATATCCATTAATTGAAATGATTTCAAGCTTCGGCACAGGCATTCGGTTCATGCGTGATCCCACACGGGGAGGGTTGGCAACGGTTTTATGCGAAGTCACAGAAAAAAAAGCCTGGGGTATCACTATTAATGAAAGCCTCATCCCGGTAAGGAATGAAGTTGCTGGTTTATGCGACCTGGTTGGACTGGATCCCCTTTATCTGGCAAATGAGGGTAAGTTCATTCTGGTAGCCGATGAATCAATTTCAAATCAAGTATTAACCGCTTTACGATCTCATCCGCTTGGAAAAAGCGCTTGTGAAATTGGTGTGGTCACCCGGGAAAATCCGGGTCGGGTTATTTTGGAAACCCCGATCGGGGGCTCGAGATTATTGACCATGCTTTCAGGAGATCCCCTGCCACGAATCTGTTGAACCTTACCATGCATGAATTGGCTGTCATAGAAGGAATTATAGAAACGATGACTAAGGTCGCTGAAGCAAATCGTTTATCCCGGATCTCACAGGTGGACCTGGTTATTGGCAAATTGCACCAGTTGGTACCCGATATGCTGGAGTTTGCCTTTGAGACTGGCACGCAAGGTACCATGGCTGAAAAATGCAAACTCGTGATCGAATGGAGACCGGTTTTTGTGACCTGCCGCGATTGCCTTATGCGGTCTGAGATCATTGACAGTATATTTATCTGTCCGCATTGCGGAAGTTTCCGCCTCAATACTGAATCGGGAAAAGAACTATATATCAAATCAATAACTGGAGAATAAAATGGATATAATATTAATGAAGAATGTTCTGGACAGAAACCAGAACAAGGCAAACGAAAACCGTCTGAGATTATCAGAAAAAGGTATTCTGATGATCAATATGATCAGTTCACCTGGTTCCGGAAAAACCACCATTCTCGAAAAAACCCTGGCTCACTTTTCGGGGGTATTGAAAATTGCCGTCATTGAGGGCGACATTGCTACCGATCATGATGCCCGAAGGCTGCAACTATTTGATATTCCTGTGATTCAAATAAATACGGAAGGCGGATGCCATCTCGATTCCCACTCGGTGGCCAAAGCATTTGAGCATTTGAACCTGGATAAACTTCAACTGATCATAGTGGAAAATGTTGGCAACCTGGTATGTCCCGCAGCATTTGATTTGGGTGAAAACCATAAGATAGCCGTGATCAGCGTTCCGGAAGGTGATGATAAACCGGTTAAGTATCCGTTGCTTTTCAGGGAATCCTCAGCGATCATTCTGAACAAAACAGACCTGATCCCCTATACAAATTTCAACCTTGATCGTTTCAGAAATTACGTTCAGGAACTGAATGGCAATATTCCGGTTATGGAGATTTCGTGCACCACCGGCTCCGGATTGCAAGCTTGGTTTGATTGGTTAGGGAACCAAATAAAAGAGAAAGGCGCACCATGCTGATGCGCCTCATTTTATCTGTTGTCGGTTGTCGGTTTACTAGATCACTCCCTGATCCACCATGGCATTTGCAACCTTGATGAATCCGGCAACATTTGCACCTTTTACATAATCAACGTATCCATCGGCCGTCTTGCCATTTATAACACACTGCTGATGAATATCTTTCATGATCTGGTGCAGGCGAGCGTCGACCTCTTCGGTTGACCAGCTCAGTTTCATGGCATTCTGCGACATTTCGAGTCCTGAAGTTGCTACACCACCGGCATTGGCTGCCTTACCCGGGGCAAAAAGGATCTTAGCTTCGTGGAAGACTTCGATTGCTTCAGGGGTTGATGGCATGTTGGCACCTTCGCTGACACATTTGCAACCGTTCTTAATCAGGTTAATGGCATCCTCTTTATTGAGTTCATTCTGCGTGGCACAGGGCAGAGCAATATCACAAGGAACTTCCCATGGATGTTGTCCCGGATGAAATTCAACGCCAAATTCCAGTGCATAAGGCTGAACAACATCATTATTTGAAGATCTCAGTTCGAGCATGAAATCAATTTTATCTCCTTTGATGCCATCCGGATCATAAACATACCCGTCAGGACCGGAAATAGTGACCACCTTAGCTCCGAGTTCGGTGGCCTTCATGGCTGCACCCCATGCTACGTTTCCGAATCCCGAGATACATACTATTTTCCCGGCGAAGCTTTCGCCTTTGGTTTTCAACATTTCGTTGGCAAAATATACATTGCCAAATCCGGTAGCTTCCGGGCGGACAAGGGATCCACCCCAGGAACGCCCTTTACCGGTCAGAACGCCGGAATTTTCCCTGGCCAGTTTGCGGTACATTCCATACAGGAAGCCGATTTCGCGGCCACCAACACCGATATCGCCTGCCGGAACGTCCGTGTCAGGTCCGATATGACGCTGTAATTCAGTCATAAAGCTCTGGCAGAAACGCATAACTTCCATGTC
>JAPLDV010000729.1 GCA_026391235.1 Bacteroidia bacterium
CAGGATATCTGGCGGTGCCCAACCGTCGCAATTGTATTATTCCCTTATCATGAGTTCCTGTAAGCAACCGGGTGATCCGATTCTTATGTAACTTTTTGATAACCATTAAATAATACGATTATGAATATATGAACAATTATAGTTGCCGTAATTATTTTGGCGCTATTCATCGTACCGGGAATCCTTTTCAACCGCAAGGGAAAGAAAAAACAGGAATAAAAACCCGGTTGGTGTTTGGTTGAAGCATAGGCATTATGCCGGATGCGGTTGTAGAGACAGATAATTATCCAATGTCGTTTAGTTAAGGTTAGATCGTCAGCAATAGGCAGGAATGTCAGATTAACAATATAGATATTATTTTGCCCCGAAAAAATTAGGGGGCAACATAAAATTACATTTCCTGGTTCTTAGGTCCAGCCATTAACCATATGCACCTTAACTAAACGACATTGGATAATTATCTGTCTCTACACGTATCCTGCTCCGTTGTCAATCCTCCGCATCACGCTGCATCACGCTTCAGTTTGACTTTGCGGTAGCAATGGTCATCTTCGTGTTCAGCTTGTTACCAATAGACAGAACATCCACCAGTTTCTGAATGGTCAGTACATTATCCATTCGTAAAATAATGAAGGCATTAGGATTGAGCTGAAGTTCTTTCCTCAACTGTGATTCGAGGGCATTAAAAGGTACTTCCGTGTTATTAACGAAATATTTCAAATCTCTAGTTATGGTGAGGTTTATCTCTTTCTGATGAATGGATTGACTGTTTTGTGAGTTTGGCAATGAAACCTTGATCATGCTCGGGTTGAGCAAGGTGGAAACGATAATAAAGAACAACATTAGAAAAAACATGATGTCGTTCAGGGATGAAGTAAAAACCTCAGCCGTTTGATCGGTATCCTTATGCAGGTTTATCATTTGGGAGGTTCATTAAGAAGTTCAATGAAATTCATGGCGCTCCATTCCAGCTGGTGGATGGCTTTGTTCAATATGCCTTTGAGCCAGTGATAACCAATATAGGCCAGCACTCCGACGAACAGTCCGGCACAACTGGTCACCATTTTTGTGTACAGTCCGGCTGATACGCTGCCGATACTGACATCACTCGACAAGGATATATCGTGGAATATTTTGATAACACCAATGATAGTTCCCAGGAAACCGAACATCGGCGCGATACTCGCGATGACAGCCAGTATCTGGATATTTTTAGCCAGATCATATATTTCAAATTTCCCGGCGATCTCGATTGATTCTTCGATTTCTTTAATTGGCTTTCCGATTCGCATAATTCCTTTTTCAATCATTCTTGCAATGGGTTGTGATGTATTCCGGCATAGTTTCAGGGCTGAATCGACTCTGCCAATACGGATGAATTCCTGGATACTGTCCATGAATTTCACATCTGCCCGCATATATCGCCTGATGGTTGCGTAGCGTTCAGCGAAAATATAAACTGCCACGATTGACAAAATGGCTATCGGGATCATTAATATCCCGCCTTTATAGATGATATCCATTATCGTCATGGATTCAGCAGCATGTTGGACCGGGAGTGCCGGAGATCCGGCCATGCCCTGATTCAAGGTTCCAATGCTCTGTGAAATTTGCAGGAGGATCGATGCCATGGTGTTTGGATTTAAACTTGTTTGTTTTATTTTTCACTTCCTAAAATTCAATCCAAGGGGACAATCGGTTGCTTTTGGAGATTCACTAATTTTTCCTACTATTGAAACCTGAAAATCGGATGACTGAACGCTGTAAAAGACAAAAGAAAAAAGACCGGGCCCGGATTGGCCCGGTCTCAAACAAACTAACACGAAAACTGACTAACTCATGATCTAATCATGAACGTCACTTTTTCTTCAATACAGTAAGGGCATCAGTGGCCTGTTTATCTGCAGGATCGATTACGATAATCCGGTTCCAGTAAAGAGAGGAGGAATCCCGGAACACCGGGATTTCTTCTTTTTTAGCCTGCAGTGACGCCTGCTCAAACCGCAGATAGTGATAGTATCCCAGATATTTGAGCGCTTCGGTAATTTCTTTCTTGAATTTCTCAGGTGAGGATTCCATAATGGTAAGTGCTTTTTCGTAAAAAGGCTTTGCCAGACCGGCTGAGGATTCGGGGTCTTTCAAAGCCTGGGTGCGGGCTTCCCAGAACCATCCGAGATGGTTGGTCGGAGACATTTCACACACCTTGCCAAAGTTCTGCGAGGCCTGGTCAATGTAACTGGCCCGTAGTATCGAATCGGCAGTTATTTTATTCGAAGTGGTCAGGTAATATAACCGACCGATCTTGAAATAGTCGACCTGTGTAGGTTCCTTGTTAACCAGGTTCATCTCATAATAATGGGCGGCACCCGGATAATTCCTGACCTTTTCGCAGGTTTTTGCCACCTCTTCATATAGAACCTTCCTGGTTGAGTCAACCTCGATGGCTTTCAGGTATTGCGGTATTGCCAGCGAATCGAGGTTGTTCTTTTTTAACAGTTGAGCATAATATTCATAATCAGCAGCCATGGGTTCACCAGGACCGGCTTTGTCAAAAAAAGCGCGGATTTCAGCCAGCCCTGTATCATAATGACCGGTTTCATAATCGGTATAGGCCTGTATGCGAAGAACCTTGGGATCCTGTATATTGTTTTCCTTAAGCTTGTTGATGATCCTTAAGGCTGATTCGAAGTCCCTGTCGAGCACAAGAATGGATCCATACCGGATCAGGTCGCGCGTATCGGGTTCGATCAGGGACATATATTTATCGTAGGCTTCACGGGCCAGTTTGTATTTATCAAACAAAAGATATATTTCACCCAGTTCCCGGTATGCCGGAATGAACCCGCTGTCGCAGGCAATGGCCTTCTGCATGGAATTGATGGCTTCCTGGTAAATTCGTCCTTTGGCATAAACAATCCCTGCCTTGTAATAAGTTACCGGATTGTGTTTGTCGTAATACATCGCCTGTTTATATTCATTGGCGGCTTCACCGGCGGCTCCGTTGTTCAGGAGATGGTCCCCTTTTAAAATATGGGCGCCTGGATTGTTGGATTTTTGCGCCAACGCTTTGTCGATAAACTGTTCGGCCAAATCCGGTCTGCCCGGCTTCGGTTGCATATACATTTCGGCCATTGCGAGAGCGTAATTCTGGTTGTTGCGAGCCACTTGGGTTGCTGTTTTCAGATTAGCTTTGGCCTTGACGCTGTCGTCTGCCTGATAATAATAACGCGCCAGTCCAATCCAGTTTACCGGATTTTTCTGATCAAGCTGAGTCCCTTTCCTGAAAAACAGAGCCGCTGAATCAGGTTGGTCAGTATTCAGGTATAGTTTTCCGAGGTTGTAGTATAAATCTGGTTCATTGGTCTGTCCTGAATTATACATTTTCAGGTAGGCCTGTTTGGCCCGTTTTACCTGACCCATTTCGGCCAGGCGTGCGGGGCTCTGCGCCTGCAGGGCCATTCCGGCAGCCAGTATCAGTAAGGCCGCCAATGATGTTGAAATTCGTGTTGTTTTCATTGTTAGTTAGTCTGTAATTTTTACGTTTCTGACAGTCTGATACACTGGCATGATCCCTGTTTTCAATATAATACGCTGCCCCCGGTCGCTGCAGACAAATGAAGCCACTCCGGTTGCCAGACCGTTGCGAGGTTCTGCATTGATCAGGTAAAGTCTTCTGATCAAAGGGTAAGTTTTGTCGTTGATAAATGCCTGATACGGTAAGAAGGAATTTTCCGGAACAGCAGGATTGGTACGGCTTACGCGCAGTACTTTCACTTTTTTCAAATGTCCGAGACTCGCCGGATCCCTGCTGTTGCTGATCCAGGCAACCCCGATAATCCCCAGTGAATGAGGATTGTTGGCAACAAAATCAATCACTCCCTGGTTATTCTTGAGTGCACTTAGTCCTGGTCCGAAAGGCTGACCCTGGCAAATCGAATCCAGCATAAAGCGCACCGTACCGGATCCGGTATGGTCAAATACAACATGAATGCTGTCTTCGGTTGCAGTAAACCCAAGTTGAGCCCAGGTTCTGGTTTTGCCGGTAAGGATATCGCGGATTTGCCCCACTGAGACGAGGGAATCGGTTACCAATGGGTTAACGATCAGGGCAATGGCATCCATGGCAAAAATGTTTTCTCTGGGGAAGTACTTTTTCGAAATGAAATAGTCCTTCTCGCCCGCGGTTAACTGACGGGTTACGAAAACCATTGGAGTCTGGAATTTAAGCAAGGCATTCAGAACATCAGTTTCAGGCTGAAATTCGCAGCGGACCGAGGCATAAGGATAGATTCCATTAAAAACCTGCAACAGCGGCGCCACAATTGGGCTGAACGATTCATCGGCAAAAAGGATTACTTCCCCGCTGGTTGGAGAGCTCAACTCCGGTTTCCGATTCTTCCTGTTACATGAATTTCCGGCTGCCAACAGGATAAAAATGGCTGCAAGACAGCTAATTTGCCGAAGTTCCATTTTCTTTCAGGTTTTCATGATCCTTTATTATTCTCCAGGTCCGGAACACGGAATAGCCTATCAGGAGGATTCCCAGGGTGAACCGGAACTTTCCGGTTTCTTTTCCGAAAATTTTCGTAAATGTCAGCAACAGGCCAACGGCCAGATAAAACAGCGGCATAACATACCGCATGATCTTAAGCAACCACTTGAAAAAGCCAGTCATCAGTTGAGTACAAAGTTTACCGGAACCTGGAATGATACACGAACCGGTCTGCCGCCCTGCCTGCCGGGAGTCCAGTCGGGCATAGCTTTAACCACTCGGATAGCCTCATTATCAAGAACTGTTGAAACACCTCGCAATAGTTTAACATCAGTCACTTTTCCTTTCTTATCGATGATAAATCCAACATAGACTCTTCCTGAAACCGCGGATTCAAGAGCCTCTTGGGGATAATGGGTATTCTTAGTGATAAATTCCAGGAGTGCGGTTTCACCGCCGGGATATAAAGGTTGTTCCTCGACAATGGCAAACGACAGGACCTCTGGTTCAACGATTTGTTGCTTGGCCTCCTGCTCCAGATCTGAAATATCCGGCGGTAGCGTATCAGTCCCCTGAACATCCTGTGCACCGATAACAATATCGGTTTTATTCAGTTCTTCCTGAGTTTTCATCTCCTGCTCAACCGGAACCTCTTCGTCGGGCTTGATAACCGGTGCGGTAAATTTTATCTCAGCCCGTACCGGTGGCGGTGGAATATAAATCTCCTTGATCTCTTCAGGTTTTTGCTGCTGCTCCATGTTCAGGTTAACCAGGGTTGTGACTTCAAGGTTTTGTTCTTTTGCTTTGGGCATGATTTTTTTTATCAGCATTGGTGAACAAACTGATACCGTGAAGATGATAAATGCAATCAGAATGGAAATCTGGTGCCTCTTATTGGATTTTAACCTTAACTGGAACGCTCCGTAAGCCTGATTTTTACCTTCAAAAACCAGGTATAGCCACTCATCGGAAAAAATATTAATTCCTTTTTTCATTGATGGATTATTTACGGTTTCGGATTAATTCCCGGTCAAAATCGGTTATGTCCACGATGGCATACTTACCGATGTGGCAAATGTTCATCTCATCCAGGATATCGACCATGTTCTTATAGTCAGCGTCTTCCGTGGCTTTGATCACAACCACCGGAGCTTCCGTGTCATCCTTTATGTCTGACAATTGTTTCTTATACTCCTCTTCACCGATCAGATTGTTATCCTTCTTCTTTTTCAGGTCATTAACCTCAACGATGATGGGGGCATTCTTCTCAAGAAGGATTTTCCGGATACCGCCCGAAGAATAATCAGAAGTCAGCAATTGAGGATCGACATTATTTTCGCGTGTTCCGAAGTAGTAATAAATACTGTCATTCTTTGCCAAAACTATTGTCATAGCCTTGGATGACTTGATTTTTGTCTGTTGTTCTTCCGGAATCTTTTCTTTGGAGGGCATGCTGATCTCCATCGTCTGAGGTTTGATCAGCGTGGTTGCCAGCATAAAAAAGGTAATCAGCAGGAAACCCAGGTCAACCATCGGAGTGAGATCAATCCGGGTTGAAAGTTTCTTCCTTTTGGTTTTCTTTGAGTGCTTCTTTTTGCCTCCGCTATCTGTATTTATTTCAGCCATAGTTTATTTTTATTTAGCGGAACGCTCAAGAGGGTTTTCTTCAAGAGCAGTTATCAGATTAAACCTGTTTTCCTTTAAATCCTGAAGGGTGCCAAACACTTTCTTCACAACCGGATACGGGGTGGTCTGGTCAGCTTTAATCGCGAGGATTATCTTGGGATTAACCTGGCGGGAATAGCCTATCCAAAACCTGAGCTGGTTGTCGGTGGAATCCGCAGGTATCCCCACAAGATTTTCCCTGAGTGCCCGCTGATCAGGTTTCAGTGCAAGAAAATTTTTCATCAGCGCGATCGGAACGCCAAAGCTGTTGACGGTACTGAACTCCTTGCATTCCTGGTCGGTAAAGGCAATGTTGAACTTTTCGCCCATTTTCTTAAGCAACTCGATCCGGTTGTCCTGTCCGTCGAGACTGAAAAAAATCTCACCTGATGGATCCACGAGGATCCGGGCGATATTGGTTTCCGGTATCTTGATTTCGGAGATGGAGGAAGGAGTTGCAACGAGAACCGGTTCCTGGGATGTAAAGTTCGACGTAAGCATGAAAAAGGTCAGAAGGAGGAAGGCTACATCGCACATCGCAGTCATATCCTGCCAGGTGCTTTTTCTCGGGATTTTAACTTTTGGCATAATCCGGTTTTATTTATGAGCCGAAGCATAGGTCTGAACCAGCGTGTAACCAGCTTCATCTATGCTGTAAGTTATTTTATCGATCTTGGTGGTGAAGAAGTTGTAAGCAATGACGGCCAGTGCAGCTGTACCGATGCCGAAAGCGGTATTGATGAGCGCTTCCGAAATACCAGTGGCCAGTTTGATGGAGTCGGGCGCACCGGCATTTGCCATAGCGGCAAATGAACGTATCATACCCAGAACGGTTCCTAAAAGTCCCATCAGGGTCGATACTGAGGAAAGCGTGGCAAGGATAACCAGGTTTTGTTCCAGCGTCGGTAATTCAAGTGAGGTCGATTCTTCAATGTCTTTCTGGATGGCGAGGGTTTTTTGTTCTTTGCTCATGGTTACGTCACTCTCAACATCCTCATATTTAATTAATCCCGATTTTATAACGTTTCCGAGCGATCCCTTCTGTGTATCGCAAAGTTCCACGGCCTGCTTAACTTCATGCTTTTCCAGGTGAGATTTTACTTTGGAGATCAACCTTACCGATGATCCTTTTCCTTCTGCCTTGCCGATGGTGATGTACCTTTCAATACAAAAGGTAATTACGGTAAGCAGGAAGGTCATCAGAATCGGTACAATGAAACCGCCCTTATAGATGGTTCCGCTGAAATTTCCCTGTAGAGGAAGGTTTTCCGAATTCCCGCCGATAAAATTATCCGGGGCACCGAAAACGAATTTAAAAATGAGAATACTGACTACGAAAGCCGCTGGAATGACAATCGCGGCAGTGTCGATCTTAAGTCTGGTTTTTTCCTTTTTCATAACAAAGATTTATTAAGTGATTGAATTAGATTTACTTATGAATATACGCAAACAGTATATACGTTAGAGTAATGCGTAACTATCCCGGGAAAGGCTATTAGCCTCCTGGAATTTTAATGGATGGGGGAAATCCCGTTTAGGGGAATCAAATCCTCAGGATCTGATTTAATGCGAGTGGTGAATTCGGGAGCCTGGAGATCCCGTATTGGTAATTCCTCGATACTTTACTAACTGATCTTAACCGGTAAAAGGACGGCAACCGGTTAATGAAATTGAATGCTTCAACTTTAAAGCCGGTGATGACTGTGTGGGTTTCATCTAAAACGCCTTCACCGGTTTTATGGCGAGTTTCAAAATTCAGTGTTCTTACTGAGGATGGATTAACCTTTGAGGAAATTACCAGGTTAGCCTGTGAAAGTTGGATTGAAAGTGCACTATCAGCTTTCCAACCGGTAAAAGTCATACCGGAAGTAACTAAAGCTACCAGAATCCAGAAAAAGGCAAGGCTTTTACGCTTTGTAAAGGTTTGATTTAGAACTGGAGTTGACACTTTAGCCTGTTTTTTCGAAAAATCGGGCAAATATATGGTCAAACTTTTCAAATTACCAAACTTTTAACAATAATAAAATATCAATGTAGCTTACAAGTTTGTAATCGGGTAGTTTGTATTGGAGTGCTACGTGATTATTTTCAATTCTCACACCCTTCATTTCTTTATTGGCACATTGGCACATTGTCTCATTAGCATATTGCGTGTATTCCTCCCGACAATTATATCTTTGTTCCAACAATCTAAGTAGACTAATATGGCTGATATATCGATCCAATATCTTGGAATGCAATTGAAGAATCCTGTAATAATAGGAAGTTCAGGATTAACCGGTTCGGTGGCTGAGGTGAAACATGCTGCTGCAAGCGGTGCCGGTGCCCTGGTTTTAAAGTCGATATTTGAGGAACAGATTCTGCAGGAAATCGACAGTTTTATCACCGATATGGAAAAGAATAGCGGCAATTCGTTTCAAAAGGGATACCAATCCGTTCTGCGCGAGAGGGAGTACGATTATGAAGAAGCTTTCTCCTATCTGAAAGATCATGCTAAAGAGCAAACATTGGGGAAATACCTGACTTTTGTAGAAGAATCCAGGAAAGCGGTTGATATTCCGGTAATCGCAAGTATCAATTGCGTAACCCCATACGACTGGCATTACTTTGCCCGCCGTATTGAATCAGCCGGTGCCGATGCTCTGGAGCTCAATGTTTTTGTACTTCCGTCCAACACGATGAAAACATCGGCTGAAAATGAGAGTGTTTATTTTGATATCATCGATGCCGTTCGTAGGCAGGTGAAGATACCAGTAACCCTTAAAATCAGTTACTATTTATCAAGCCTGGCCATCACGGCAATTGACCTGTCGAAAACCGGAATCAGCGGACTGGTTTTGTTTAACCGGCCATTCCATCCCGATATAGATATCGAAAAGCTTGAAGTCAATTCTAAATACCTGCTGAGCGATCCATCCGAGTATTCACAGGTCCTCCGATGGGTTGCCTTATTGTCGGGAAGGGTTGGATGCCCTCTTATTGCCACTACCGGAATTCATACCGCCGAAGCTGCAATCAAGCAGCTCCTGGCCGGTGCAACGGCTGTTCAGGTGGTTTCCGCTCTTTACAAAGATGGTTTTGGCACAATCGGCAAGATTACAGAAGGCATTAATCAGTGGATGGACAAAAAAGGATTCGCCACGATAGATGAATTCAGGGGTAAGATGAATCAGCAAAACCTCAAAAACCCGGCGGAATTTGAGCGGGTGCAGTTTATGAGGTTGTATTCGAAGATCGGTTAAAATTGGAACGCGTTCAATTTAAGAGTGGCCCCATAAGTGATACGGATTTATGAACTATGCAGGCTAAATAATAACCAAAAAAGCATAAAGAAAAGATATCAA
>JAPLDV010000119.1 GCA_026391235.1 Bacteroidia bacterium
GATGCTCAGGATGAGGGGACGGCCTAAAATTCTTTTGGCAACGAACTACGAAGCAGCCATGGATCTTTTCCACAAATACCGGGATAGTACTCTTGGAATTATTTCCGATATCTCCTACAAAAGGAAAGGGAAGAAGGACCAGGAAGCCGGACTAAAATTCTGCAAAACGGTAAGTGAGGTTGACCCGTATGTGCCATTTCTGCTGCAATCTTCGGAGTTAAGCAACCAAGCTGCCGCCACTGAATTAAACGCCAGTTTTCTGCATAAATATTCCAAAACGCTGGATTTAGAGCTGAGGAATTTTATGGTGCGATACATGAATTTTGGGGATTTCATTTTCAGGGAACCGGAAACCAAGGAAGAAATCGGCAGGGCTTCGAACCTGAAAGAGATGCAGGATATAATTTTAAAGATACCGGCTCATTCTCTCAAATATCATTTTACCAATAATGATTTCTCTAAATGGTTCAACGCCAGGGCTTTTTTTCAGATCGGGAGCCATCTGAAACATAAAACACTCGAGGACTTCGGAAGTGTGGAGGCTGGACGGCAGTATATATTCAACATCATATCGAGCTACCGCTTATCGAAGGCCAGGGGAGTCATTTCGACATTTGACCGGACCCGCTTTGATGAGTATATGCTGTTTTCAAGAATCGGGGAAGGGTCGCTGGGAGGCAAAGCCAGGGGGTTGGCCTTTATTGACTCCTTTATCAAGCATCATGATCTCGGTAACCGCTGGGATGGGTTATTGGTCACCATTCCGCGAACAGTGGTTATTTCGACTGAGGTTTTCGAGGAGTTTATGGACCTGAATAACCTATGGAGGGTGGTGACATCGAGGTTAACAGATGAACAGATCCTGCAAAGTTTTGTGGGTGCGACACTTCCGGTGCGGATTTATAAAGACCTTGATGCTTTTGCCCGTGTGGTAAAAAATCCGATTGCAATAAGGTCGTCGAGTATGTTGGAGGATAGTCATTATCAGCCATTTGCTGGTATTTATTCTACTTTTATGCTACCGAAGGTTGACTCCGATAAGCAAAAGATTGTGTATATGATTGCCGATGCGATCAAGTCGGTATACGCTTCGGTATATTTCAAAAATGCAAAAACATACCTGGCAGCCACTCAAAATGTGATAGATGCCGAGCGGATGGCTATTATATTGCAGGAGGTGTGCGGGAACCGATACGGGAATCGCTTTTATCCAACAATATCCGGAGTTGCACGATCGATTAATTTCTATCCGGTCGGATTGGAAAAGCCGGAAGACGGCATTGCTAATATCGCCTTCGGATTGGGTAAACTTATTGTTGAAGGGGGTGCCGGACTGCGATTCTCCCCGAAATATCCAACTAAAATACTGCAATTATCTTCGGCCGACAGTGCCCTGAAAGAGACTCAGCGTGAGTTTTATGCTCTGGATATGATTGCCGACCATTTCTACCCTTCAACAGATGATGGGGTCAATATTTCGAAGCTGAAAATCAGGGAAGCCGAGGAAGATTCGGCATTACGGTTTGTAGCCTCAACATTTGACATGGACAACCATATTATCCGGGACAATTTCACTGAAAAGGGGAGAAGAGTGATTACTTTTAATAATATTCTGAAACACAATACCTTTCCTCTTGCCGATATTTTGAAGACTCTGATGAAAATCGGTGAAACCGAGATGAATAATCCGATTGAGATGGAGTTTGCGGTAAACCTCGATGTGACGCCGGGAACGCCGAAAATTTTCAATTTCCTACAGATCCGGCCGGTTGTTGAAAATTCTGATGATCTGAGTTTCCGGCTCGAGGAAGTGGTGGAAATCAATACAATCATTTATTCAGTTTCAGCACTGGGAAACGGACTTATCCAGAACATTCGGGACTTTGTGTATGTGAAACCGGAGTGTTTCAGGGCTGCCGACAGCAATAACATAGTTGGCAGGATAGAGCGGTTGAATGACCAGTTTATCTCCAAGGGCGGCAACTATGTATTGGTGGGGCCCGGCCGCTGGGGTTCAAGCGATCCATGGCTGGGAATCCCGGTTAAATGGCCCCAGATTTCAGCTGCCCGGGTAATTGTGGAGTCCGGGCTTCCGGATTATCGGATCGACCCCAGCCAGGGTACACATTTCTTCCAGAACCTTACCTCTTTCCGGGTGGGATATCTTACGATAAATCCTTATCTGAAAGATGGTTACTATGACCTTGATTTTCTTTCGGGACTAGAAAGTATCTATGAGGACGAATATATCAGGCATATCCAGTTTGAGGATCCTTTACACATTAAAATCGACGGGGCCCAGAACAGGGGGGTAATTTACAAACCGGGTTTCGGGGGAAGGTCGTAGAGACGCATAATTGCGTCTAATACTGGTATCAGGTATCGGGTGTCAGGTATCGGGTATCGGGTTAAAAAACAAAAGACAAAAAGCAAATGACAAATAAACTCCAACCTCTAAAAATCAAATTTCAAACCTTCAACCTGCAACTTATACGAAACCCGATACCTGATACCCGATACCTGATACCCGATACCTGATACCCCATACCCGACACCCGATACCCGACACCCGATACCCGCCACCCGATACCCGACACCCGATACCCGACACCTGTCTGAAATATTGAGTTAAATCATGTAATTACCTGATAAATACTGTGTGATTAAATCGACCTTAAAAATACCTTTGCTGCCAGTAATTAAACGACTTAAATTTTGTTTTATGAACCTTGAAAAAATATTGATCGATCTTGAAAAGAAACACCCGGGTGAGGTGGAGTATCTTCAGGCAGTACGCGAAGTTTTGGAATCTATAGAAGAAGTCTATAACCAGAACCCGGAGTTCGAATCCGCCAGTATTATTGAGCGCCTGGTTGAACCCGACCGCATTTTAACTTTTAAGGTTCCCTGGGTTGATGACCACGGCAAGGTTCAGGTAAATCTGGGTTATCGAATTCAGTTTAACAATGCTATTGGACCATACAAAGGCGGCTTACGTTTCCACCCGAGTGTTAACCTGAGTATCCTGAAGTTCCTCGGATTTGAGCAGATTTTCAAGAATGCGCTGACCACGCTGCCAATGGGCGGTGGTAAAGGCGGTTCCGATTTCGATCCCAAAGGCAAGTCTGACGGTGAGATCATGCGTTTCTGCCAGGCTTTTATGCTGGAGCTCTGGAAACTCATCGGCCCTGAAACAGATGTACCGGCCGGGGATATTGGTGTCGGAGCCAAA
>JAPLDV010000464.1 GCA_026391235.1 Bacteroidia bacterium
CTTTCGCGGGGATGACAGGGTAGGGGCGGTACAAAGGGGTAAAGGTCCCCGCTTTCGCGGGGATGACAGGGTAGGGGCGGTACAAAGGGGTAAAGGTCCCCGCTTTCGCGGGGATGACAGGGTAGGGGTGGTACAAAGGGGTAAAGGTCCCCGCTTTCGCGGGGATGACAAGGAAGTTCGGAGCTGTCTTAAAATTAGCATATCAGCATATTAGCATATTAGCATATTTTCCGAGCTCCGTCGCCGATTTCAGCAACATAAAAATCAGCCATCAGACCGGTTTTTGAGAGATAGCTTTCGCCGACATCCTGTATCATACGGTTGACGGATTCATCTTTTACCAGACTAACGGTGCAGCCTCCAAAGCCGGCGCCGGTCATGCGTGATCCGATGACCCCTGGTATTTTCCGTGATTCTGCAACCAGGGTATCAAGTTCGATTCCGGTAACTTCATAATCATCGCGCAGGGAATCGTGAGAGGCGTTCATCAGCTGACCGAACCGGATGAGATCACCCGATTTTAATACTTCCACTGCCTCGAATGTGCGGTCGTTCTCTGAAATCACATGCCGGGCCCGGCGCTTGATCACCTCGTCAGTGATAAGATGTTCATTCGCGGAGAAATCTGAAAGGTTCATTTCTGCCAGAAGGGAAATCGGTTGGCCGGAACTTAGCATTTTTACCGCCGTTTGGCATTCGGCAACCCGTTCGTTGTATTTCGAATCGGCCAAACCCCGCGACTTGTTGGTATTTGCAATTACTAGTTTATATCCATCGAGTTTAATCGGAACAAGCTCATAGTCAAGCGTATCACATTTAAGGAAGATGGCATGATCTTTTTTACCCATGCCTACTGCAAACTGATCCATGATGCCGCAGTTCACACCGACAAAGCGGTTTTCAGCAGCCCGGCCGATTTTTACGAGTTCAATCCGTGAGATGCCAAGATTGAGCAGATCATTCAGTGCTACTGCTGTTACCAGTTCGATGGATGCTGAAGAGGAAAGGCCGCTTTTATTCGGAATATTTCCGGAGAACATCATTTCCAGGCCGGATATTTTGGCTCCCCGCTTTGTTAACTCACTGATTACGCCCAGCGGGTAATTAACCCATTCCTCGCCGATTTTATGATAGGAGGGCCCGACCGGAATCTCAGCTTTGAAATCAAAATTAGTTGTAGCCATGCGGATAACCGGTTCGCCAATTTTCCGTACTGCCAGGTATGTCCCGAAGCTTAGGGCACAGGGGAATACATAACCGCCATTATAATCGGTATGTTCACCTATCAGATTGACTCGTCCGGGGGAGAAATAGAACTGCACCGGAGTACCGGAAGCTGAATATCTCTCCTGCCATTCTTTTATTAAATTCTCTTTCGTCATATTGAGCAAGGATGTTATGCGTTATGTGATCGTAAAAATAGAATAAAATCAGACCGGCGAGGCATTAATTGTACAAAAAACACTATAATTGCTTAAGTCGATCAATATAAATCAAGACTATGAAAACCAGAAGTTTAGTAATGCAGATGTTCGTAATTGGACTTTCTCTGCTGATGATTTCAGGATGTAAACCCAAACAGCAAAAACCAACAGATTTAGCTATGAAAATCAAAAAAGAAATTGTAGGACTGTCAGATGGTAAGGAAGTGGTTCTTTATACGCTTACCAATGCGAAGGGTATGACTGCCAGGATTACCAATTATGGAGCGATTGTCACCGAACTGACAGCTCCCGACAAATCCGGCAAATTTGAAAATGTAGTTCTTGGATTCGATCGCCCCGAGGCCTACTGGAAAGATCCATATATTAACAACTGCTGCTATCTGGGTGCCATTGTCGGCCGTTATGGCAACAGGATCGCAAAGGGTAAGTTTTCACTTAACGGAAAAGATTTCACACTCGCAATCAATAATGGTCCGAACCATTTGCATGGCGGCCTTAAAGGATTTGATAAAGTGGTTTGGGAAAGTGAGCCATTTGAAAATGCAGAAGGTCAAGGAGTTAAGCTGAGTTATTTTAGTAAGAACATGGAGGAGGGTTACCCGGGGAACCTGACAATTACTGTTTTTTATACGCTGATGAATGATAACAGTCTGAAAGTCGATTATGACGGAACGATCGATCAGCCGTGTCCGGTTAACGTTACACATCATGGTTATTTTAACCTGACAGGCAATGCCAAGACTGATATCCTTGGTCATGAGATGCAGATTTTGGCGGATCGTTATACAGTGGTTGATTCAACCCTGATCCCAACGGGCGAATTGAGGCCGGTAACCGGAACTCCGATGGATTTCAAGCAGGCCCATACCATCGGTGAGCGGATTGGTCAGGTAAGCGGCGGGTATGATCATAACTTTGTTCTGTCCGATAGCGTCATGCCTATGCGCAGGATTGTCAGGGTTAAAGAACCGGTGAGTGGACGGGTAATGGAGGTATTTACCACCGAGCCGGGAGTTCAGTTTTACTCGGGCAATTTTCTGGATGGAATCTTAACCGGATCGGGCAATGTAAAATATAACCAGCACTGGGGCTTTTGTTTGGAAACACAACATTTCCCGGATTCTCCAAACCAGGCTGCCTTTCCATCAACGATACTGGAGCCCGGGCAGAGGTATAGGCATACAACGGTTTACAAGTTTGGAGTGGAGTAGGCAGTAGGCAGTAGGCAGTGGGCAGTAGGCAGTGGGCAGTAGGCAGTAGGCAGTAGGCAGTGGGCAGTAGGCAGTGGGCAGTGGGCAGTGGGCAGTAGGCAGTGGGCAGTAGGCAGTAGGCAGTAGGCAGTGGGCTATTGAGTATATTTTCCGGGGTTTTTCATCATGTATCCAAGTAATTTACCAATCTCAAGGTATTGTTCAGATAAACTCCGGTGATCCTCCTGGCTAAGGAATTCGCATTCCTGTGCAAAATCAAGCCAGACTTGCGTCTCACTGCATTCTCCGTCTGAATCAGCAAGTTTCAGAATGAAAAGCTTGAGATATAACCGTTTTCGGTATCCTTCTGCAATATTTGCACAAACTGACCTGCTTGACCTTCGGATCTGATCAATCAGGGAATATTTTTCCTCCGCCGGAAAAAAACGGGACAACCGGTATATACGCATAGCAGCATCAAAAGCAAGCCGATAGGCTCGCAAACTTTCATAATTGTTATTCTTCATGGTTGCAAGATATTTAGCATCTGTTTCTGATGATAATAGATGCAAATCTGAATCTGAATGGAAAAATTCAATTGATTATTTTACTGCCCACTGCCTACTGCCTACTGCCTACTGCCCACTGCCAACTGCCAACTGCCAACTGCCTACCGCCTACCGCCTACAACCCCAACTTTGCCCGTATCTCCTGCGGTATCCCGTTCTTGTTCACCATGATGCAGGTGCTCTTGAGTTTCAGATATGCCGGCGAGATGTAAGAGTAGCCTTTATAAAGGTTGCCTTGTCCCCAGGAGTTCTTTTCAAGGTAGTATTTCCCGCCATTTTGGTCGTGGGCAATTCCTACCAGATGCATCCCGTGGTCATCGGTGGTCTGGTAATTTTCAAATTCCACTTGCCGTCTTTCCTGCGTAATCTCTGGTTCCATGCCGGGTTTAAAGGTTTTGCCGTCCCAGTTGTCAGGAGGAACAACAGCCACGCCAAGACCGAAATTGAATCCTTTATCCAGGTCGGCTGCCCAGGCCACGGTAAATCCGTTTTTTAAGGAGTATTCAACAATCTGGTCCAACTCATTAACAGTCACATTATTAGCAGTTCCACGCATCCAGTTATCAGGTACTTCAAGTTCAAACTGCTCATAGAAAGGATGATGCGTAAAAGAGGATATCTGAACATAATCATCCATGTTGAGTCCTAAGGAAGTTGCGAAAGTCAGTGGAGTATAGGAGGTTCCCTTATATTCGAAGTTTTCCGGAACCTTTCCGAGGTAGGCATCCACGAGGTTGCTGAATCCGGTTTTCCAGGCAGTGCTGATTTTGCCGTTTGGATTCTTGACAATTCCGTCAACATAAGCACGCAGAACACCATCCATCTCATTATGTATCACTCTATTCTCCTTGATCTCATTGCCTGCGTAGACTGACCAGGGGACAATCCCGTATTTCTTTATTGAATTGGTGACATCATGGTCGGCACCGCCAGGGCCAAATTCACATTTTCCATTCCACCTGACGAATTGCTCTGCTTTGTCAACATAGATATTCCGGACGGTATACATCACCGATAGCTCCACCTCCGGTTTTCCAATACGCTGCAATTCGCTTTCGAGGAATGAAGTGGTTGAGTAAGACCAGCAGGTGCTCGATGATCCCTGGCTCTTAGTTGCTGTCCGCGGGTATTCAACATCAATGGTGAATTTGTATGGCGGTTCAGGTACCTTTTTTTTCTTTGCTTCAACCGGTAAAGGCAGCATGATGAATGCAGCCATCAGGACAAACCCGTATTTTATAAATGATATTTTTTTCATAACCGTCTGTTTTTTTATTTTAATCCGATCTTATTGGCAATTTGTGGGGGTACGCCGTCTTTATGCAGCATAATCGACATGGTGCGCATCCGCATAAAGGGTACTGACAGGTATGAGTATCCTTTAAATTTTCCGCCTTCGCCCCATGAATTTTTCTCAAGATAGTATTTGTTACCGAACTGATCCTGAGCGATTCCGGTGAGGTGCATGGCATGATCGTCAGTCAGTTGCCACGAATCAAACATATACTGCCGGTCGTTTTGGCTGATCTGTTTTTCACCTGCTTCCGGGTTTTTGAAATCTGCGCCGTCAGACATGATCCGTCCAAAGCCATCAGTGAAACCAAGATTGGAAATATCAGCTCCCCAGGAGATAGAAATACCTTTATTCAATGAATAGTCGATAATCTCAATCAAATCATCGATGGGAACATTGTACATCGATTCCTGGGCCCAGTTATCCGGCACTTCAAGTACAAATTTCTGATAGAAAGGATGATGGGTATAGGATGAAAACTCAACATAATCATCCGGATTGATTCCCAGGTCCTTCGCAAATTCTTTGGGCGTGAACATTTTCCCGTTAAAGGAAAATGAAACCGGCTTTTCACCCAGATAGGCATCCAGTACACCTTCAACGCCTTTCAGCCAAACCGGGCTGATCTTCCCATTAGGGTTCTTTACAACCGTCTGAACGACACCCGTCAAAGCTGTAACAAGCTCCCCGTGTTTATGCGCAGTTTCGCCATAGTTCAGGCCCGGATAAATATCCCGTGGAACGATCCCGTA
>JAPLDV010000434.1 GCA_026391235.1 Bacteroidia bacterium
ATAATGCGCGGGAAATGATGGGGATCATGGTGTCGTCAGCCCTGAACAAGACAGATGAATGGGATACAATCTTAATGAGGTGTCTGCTGGCCCAGTTGCGTACTACCGGTGTTTCCGGATTCAGGGGCGACCGTATCGATCTGCCGGAGTTTGCAAAGAACGGCTGGGAATACTATTTCAAACGGGACATCTTTAATCCGTCACCGCATTTTGAGGCTTATTTGTGGGCATGTTTCCTTTGGGCGTATGATAAAACAGGATATCCCCTGTTTTTGGAGAGAGCCAAAAAAGGCATCGATTTTACCATGGAATATTATCCGGATGGTTGGTCGTGGACAAATGGACTGGCGCAGGAAAAGGCCAGGATGATCTTGCCACTTGCCTGGTTGGTGAGGGTGAATGACACTCCGGAGCATCGCGCTTATCTGTATCGCATGGTCACCGATTTATTGAAATTGCAGGATTCCACGGGAGCAATCATGGAGGAACTTGGGGACCTTAAAATGGGCCGGTATCCTCCACCTCAAAGTAATGAAGCTTATGGAACCAACGAGGCATCACTGATCGGGAAAAACGGTGACCGGGTGAGCGACCTGCTGTACACCACCAATTTTGCCTTCCTTGGGCTTCATGAAGCTGCCTTAGCCACCGGCGACCCGGAAATCAAGGCCGCTGAAGATAAGCTGGCACAATTCCTCTGCCGGATCCAGGTATATTCACCAACCCACCCCGAACTGCATGGAGGATGGTTCCGGTCGTTCGATTTTGGCCGTTATGAACATTGGGGATGCAACGCCGATCAGGGCTGGGGTGCCTGGTGCATCGAAAGCGGATGGACACAGGGCTGGATAACCACCCTGCTGGCTCTGCGTGAAATGAATACCTCTGTATGGGATCTGACGAGGGAATCGAAGGTGGCAAAAGGATTTGAGAAGTTGAGGAGGCAGATGATTCCGGAGGACAAATCCTCGAATCTCTAAATTCTTACCTATGCCTTTTTCAAGTCACACGTCGCGTTTCAGTACATCGAATTCCGCTTCTCCCTCAGCTTTTCATCCATGATGTAATCTTTATAGTCCATCTGCCTGTCAATGATCCCTTTGGGAGTGAGTTCGATGATCCGGTTGCAGATGGTTTGAATGAACTCATGGTCATGGGATGACATCAGGATGTTCCCTTTAAATTTTATCAGGGTATTATTGAATGCCTGAATGGATTCGAGATCCAGATGGTTGGTGGAGGTATCGAGGATCATCACGTTGGCACTGAACCGGGCGATAAATTCCAGCAATTCCTTTTTCTTCTCTTCGGCTTTATTATTTTGATTAAGTTGCTGTATTAAAGCCAGTTGGCTCGATTCGTACCAGTAGCTGTAATTACCGGCAAAGAGCTGTACCCGGCTAAAATCAATGTCGACAATGTGCGTACAGATCGAATCCAGGAAGTGCCTGTCGTGCGAAACAACCAGCACCATTGGCACCGATGATCCCGTAGCAATTACCGGGAGTAAACTTCATGCTGACATACTGGAACAATATCCGCTTACCGAACTGGACGCCGAGGTCTGAAACTGTAATCATCTGATATTTCGTTAAAAAAGCCCGCAAAGTTCGATAAAAAAAATGGATTTTATTGGTTCAGAAATAGCTTTCAAGATATCAGATACAATTGATATCTTAGCCAATTATTTTGTTGGTTATGGCATCAATTGAAAATTCAGAGATTCTGTTTATTATTAACCCGAATTCGGGTAGTAAGAGATACGGTCATCTGATCAGGCGAATCAGAAAGGCGGATCCCGGATTGACATATATTGTCAACAAACAAAACGAAACTGTCAAACAGACATTGGAGACTAATCTTGAGAAATTCAAGATTTTCATAATCATAGGAGGAGACGGAACCGTGCATGATGCAGCCCGTTTGTTATATAACAGGGAAGATAAAATACTGGGTGTTGTTCCTAACGGTTCAGGGAACGGATTTGCTTTTGAACTGAAATTTAACCGAAACATTAAATCATTGCTTGAGGACATCCATTCCGGTGAAATTATCAATCTGGATGTATTGAAAATAAATGATATCGAATGTATTAATATTGCTGGACTGGGTTTCGACAGTTATGTTGCACACCGGTTTAATGTGGGGAAAATCAGGGGATTTATCAGTTACTTTTTTGTAACTATTAAATCATTATTTGAATTCAGGCCGTTTAATGCATCCATTTTAATTGATAAAAAAGAGATTTCGGGCCGTTTTCAGATGATTTGTTTTGCAAATAATAAGCAATTCGGCAATAATGCATTTATTGCTCCTCTAGCCAGGCCCAATGACGGTGTTTTTGATATTGTTCTGGTAAAACCTTTCCCTTTTTATTTTTATCCGGTTTTTACTTTGAGGATGTTTATGGGCCGCCTCAGTGAATCTAAATACATCAAATACCTGAAAACCTCGGATGAAGTAATCGTTCAGGCTGGTACCAATGAAATCCACATCGACGGGGAACCTGTTCTGTTCGACGGGCCGATCCATATCAGGCTCGGGCATAAATTCCTGAGAGTTATCCGGACGAAGCGGAATAAACTGTAATCGATTAGGAATAGCACGCGGATTTTCGCGGATCTTTTTAAATAAATCCGTGTAAATCCGTGCCGCGCAGCATCCGCGTCATCTGCGTTCTATTGGAATATTTATTAGCTTTATAGCATCATCGGGCCCTGGCAGATGACAGAAATATTGTTAAAATTATTTCAATTATGATAAAAATACGTCCGTTCATCACCTGTGCTGCAATCATTCTGGCATATACTGCAGGCCGGAGCGGGGCTGCACAAACTATTCAGTTCACAGATTCAAAAAGAAACCTGGCCAATGTGGCCTCTGCCTCCAATTCCATGCGTTTTGGTCCGGCACTCGCCATTTTGAATGATGGCAAAACACCGACTGACACTTTACCATACCCTTCCAGGGCAAATCGTGGCAGACAGCGCCCGGCAACGGCTCAATGGGTTCAGTACGAATGGATCCAACCTGTGGGCACCCGGGAGATTTCAATCTTTTTGTGGGATTATCAAAATGGCATACCTCTACCAAATGCTTACCGGATTCAATACTGGGACGGATCTGCCTTTGTTTCTGTGAAAAATGCAAAAGGTCTTGGATTGATGAATAAGCAATTCAATGTCAGCACTTTTGATGAGATTCAAACCACCAAAATGAGGATTGAGGTGGATTCAGGAAGGATGTTTCCAAACAATATGCAGGAATGGATCGTGTATCAATCGCCGGATGCACCGGATATCCCGCCGATTGTTAACGCAGGAGCTGATCGCGATGTGATGTCGGGCGGGAAAACCTATCTGTCAGGCAGCTTAAAGTCGGTGACTCCGGTAAATGGAACAGCCTGGACAAAAAAATCCGGACCAGGGAAAGTGGAATTCAAAGATCCGGGATCCATCAGCACCACTGCAATATTGACCACTCCCGGCGAATATGTTCTGACATTAACTGCCACGGAAGGCAAGATGAACTCCTCATCGGATCTGAAAGTGAAAGTACTTATGCCACCTCCTGCCCAGCGGCTGGATGTGGTTTATACCAAGCGCTATACCATCGACAACCCCCTTTGGAATGCCCGTGCAAAAGCCATTATAGTCAACTGGATCCCCTGGTGCGTAGATCAGATAAACCGCACCGATTTAACTACCGGACAGGGTGGTATGGATAATTTCATCGAGGCAGCCAAAGCCCTCCGGGGTGAAAAGCACGCTGCTCATAAAGGATATGTTTTTTCCAACGCTTGGGTTCATCAAACCATCGAAGCAATGAGTATCGCGCTGATGGTTGATCCACAGGGCGATAAGGAGATTATCGCAGCCCAGCATAAGATGAAGAGGACCATCGAAGATTGGATCCCGAAGATCCTGGCTGCCCAGGAGCCCAACGGCTACCTGCAGACTGCCTTTACCCTGCGTGATACAGCCCGCTGGCACGAAAGATGGTCGCCCGAAAACCGGGGGAATCATGAGGGTTATGTGGCAGGGTACTTCATCGAGTCTGCTATCAATCACTATACCCTTACTGAAGGGAAAGACAAGCGGTTATATGACGCAGCCAGGAAACTGGCTGACTGCTGGGTGGCTAACCTCGGACCGGATAAAAAGCCCTGGTACGACGGTCATCAGGAGATGGAACAGGCACTCGTGCGCTTTGGCCGGTTTGTGAACGATATGGAAGGCTTTGGCAGTGGTGACAGCTACATCAAACTGGCAAAATTCATGCTCGATAGCCGCGGTGGCGGAGAAGAGTACGATCAGAGCCATCTCCCGGTACAGCAACAGTATGAAGCTGTAGGACATGCAGTGCGCGCGGTTTACAGCTATTCGGGCATGGCCGACATAGCCGCCGAAACCGGCGATGTGGATTATCAGAGCGCTGTGATGTCGCTTTGGAACAATATCATCAACAAAAAATATTACGTAACCGGCGGCATTGGCAGTGGGGAAACCAGCGAAGGTTTTGGAGGCAATTACTCTCTGGGGAATAACGCCTATTGTGAGGCTTGTTCAAGCTGCGGTCTGATTTTTTTCGATTATAAGATGAACCTCGCCTACCACGATGCCAGGTATGCCGACCTGTATGAAGAGACCATCTACAATGCTTTGCTCGGCGCACTTGATCTCGAAGCGAAAAATTTCTATTATGATAACCCGCTCACCGGCAATCAGCTACGCGGTTCGTGGCATGTTTGTCCGTGTTGCGTGGGAAATATTCCCCGTACCCTGCTGATGATACCCACCTGGACTTACGTCAAGAGCACCGATGGTATTTACGTTAACCTGTACATTGGGAGTACCATCAATATTGAAAAGGTGGCCGGAACGAATATCGAAATGGTCCAGAAAACGGATTATCCCTGGAGCGGGAAGGTGTCGATCACGTTAAATCCCAGGCAATCAAAGGAATTCACGCTGTTTGTGCGTGTGCCGAACCGTTCCACCAGCGAATTGTATTCTTGCCTGCCGCATGTCAACGGACTGGAATCTTTGGCGGTAAATGGCAAATCCATCCCGGCTCAAGCGGTGAATGGATATGTAGCCATCAAACGCACCTGGAAAGCGGGAGATAAAGTTGATATTCTGATGCCGATGCCGATTCAAACCATCGTGGCCGATAATAATATCGTGGCTGACCGGGGAAAGGTTGCCCTGCGATATGGCCCACTGATTTACAATGTGGAGGAGGCCGATCATCAGGATATTACTAAGCCCATCGGACCCGGACCATTATCAGCCGAATGGCGGAGTGATCTACTGAGTGGCATTATGACTATTAAAGGCACCTGGGCCGATGGAACCCCGTTGCTGGCTATACCCAATTATGCCCGCAACAACCGCAAGGCCACACCCGACGCCAAAGATACCGGTGGCTCGGCGGTCTGGATTAAAAAAGAGTAACTCCTTACCACGGAGACACGAAGTGTTCTCAACCCTTTTACTTCAAAAATTCTCGAAACCCATTATCTGCTCCCTCAGTGTGGTATAAAAATCCTAACTTGCTATAAAAATTCATCACTATGAAGGATTCAATCAAAATGCGGATCCCGGGGTGGTTCACGCTGTATTTTACTATGATTTTTCTGGTTCTGAATGCATCAGCGGTTGCTCAGAAGCAGCGTTCCATGAAATATTCAAGCCGTTCGGCCAAAAAAGCTGAAATCTGGCAAACGGAAGTCAGGACCAAAATGAGCGAACTCCTGAATATCGATGATCTTTTGGCAGCCGGAAAGAATATGCCACTGAATCCGAATGAGATCCTTACCGAAAACAAGGGTGACCACCTGGTTAAGGAGATCGAGATAAATTCTACCGCGAACCGCCGGATCCGTGTGATCGTTACCTTTCCTCTCCTCACCAATGGCCCCTGGCCGGCAGTGGTCTGTATTCACGGACATGGCGGCAAGCCCTATAGCGTTTACGAAAAGGAGTCGCCATATATAGCTTTTGCAGCCGATCTGGCGGCCCGGAACTATGTGACAATTGCCCCTGTTGTGAGTCAGCATGAAATCTACGAACAGGGCCGCACCCTGATGGGCGAACGGCTCTGGGATGCAATGCGGTGCGTGGACTATCTGGAGTCGCTCATATCGGTTGATGCAAACAGAATCGGGTGCGCGGGCCTCTCCCTTGGCGGTGAAATGGCCATGTGGCTCGGTGCCATGGACCAGCGTATCAAAGCATCGGTGAGCTGTGGGTTTCTTACCCGGATGGACCAGATGGAACAAGGGCACTGCATGTGCTGGAAATTCCCGGGATTAAGGGAACTGGTTGATTTTTCTGATATATACTCACTGATCGCCCCCCGGCCGCTACTTTGCCAGAACGGTTTGAAAGAACCACCGACGGATTTTACCGTTGAACTCGCCAGGGCAGCTCTAAAAGATATCCAGGTGATCTATACCAATTACAGCAAACCCGAAAACATTACCCTGGTTGCCCATCCGGAAGGCCACGTAGTGGATGTCCAGAGCTTGCTGTCATTCTTCAAAAAACAGTTGACCCCAGCTAAAAATTCTTATGATGAAGAATAATAGAAGAGATTTTTTAAAATGGACCGGCCTGGCCGGACTCGGACTGGCCGGCAGCAGTCTGATGAATGGATTTGCCTCCTCCCCCGATTACCTGAAATCACTCAAACAGCGATTCAATATGTCGGGCTTTGTCGCCCCGAAAATCGAAAAGGTGAGGATTGGGATTATCGGCCTCGGTAACCGCGGCCCGGGCCACCTGGAAACCATGCGAATGATCGAGGGCGTTGAGATCAGGGCTCTGTGCGATCTATTGCCTGAACGGGCGGTTGCAGCTAAAAAACGACTTGACGGCACCATCCATAATCCAACCCTGTATTCCGGCAACAAAGATGAGTGGATGAAGCTGTGCGAGCAGGAAGACATTGATCTGGTGATGATTACAACTCCATATTATATGCACGCCGATATGGCCGTATATGCCATGGAGCATGGTAAACATGTGGCTTCCGAAGTCCCGGCAGCTGCCACCATCGAAGAGTGCTGGAAATTGGTGGAAACGGCCGAACGCACCCGCAAACACTGCATGATGCTCGAAAACTATGCATACGGATTCTTCCAGATGCTCACGCTAAACATGGCACGCAAAGGTTTTTTCGGTGAGATCGTTCATGGCGAGTGTGCCTATAACACCAGCAAAATGGGCAACAACTTCTCTAAAAACATGTACTGGAACATGTGGTGGCTGCGGCTGTACTCATCGAAAAAGGGGAACATCTATCCAACGCATGGATTGGGGTCAGTGGCCCAGATCATGAACATCAACCGGGGCGACCGGTTTGATTATCTCGTGTCGATGGAGAGCAACGACTTTATGATGCGGGCCAAAGCACAGGAACTGGCGGTAAAAGATGAATTCTTCAAGCCCTTTGCAGATAAGAATTATCGGGGCAACATCAATACCAGCATCATACGCACCGTGAAGGGCCGGACCCTAATGGTCCAGCACGATGCCACTTCGCCCCGTGGACCGCATACTGTGATCCACGGAATCACCGGTACCAAAGGGATGGCACTTGAGTATCCGCTGCCAGCCAGGATCTCGAAAGATCTCAGCGGATGGGTTCCCCAGGAAGAGTTTGATGCATTGGCCAAGGAATATACCCCGACCATCATTACCCGGATTGGAGAACTTACCAAACAGGTAGGAGGTCATGGCGGTGGTGACCTGCTCGAGGATTGGCGCCTTGTCGACTGTCTGCGCAATGGCCTCCCGCTAGATCAGGACGTGTATGATGCAGCGGCCTGGAGCTCCATCGGGCCATTGAGCGAGTGGTCGGTGCTGAACCGGTCGAATTCCATCGAAATTCCCGATTTCACGGCTGGCGCCTGGGAAAAGAACCGGCCAAATATGGACATTAACCTGGCTCAGGGTGGGTTTACTAAAATCCTGGTATAGTTAAAGATGGCCGGTTATTCCAAAAATCCTTTTATCCGGTCACAAATGCTTCCGGTTGATGTGGTTTTTCATCCATCCTGGTGGCACAGGCACGCCGGAATTGTTTTCGATGAGGACTTTTTCTATCACCCCCTGAAACGGGTGGAGGCTGAAAAACAGATGGAAAACCTGCTGTATGAGCGGTTCGGGCAATTCGGGTTAGGGGAGAACCGGAACAAGGATTTGCCAGTCATTGGAGCCGTTCACAATGCCGCAGGCTACCTCATCCAGGAAATGCTTGGCTGCAAGGTTATTTATCAGGAAGATTCACCCCCTCAGGTTATTCAGGCTCGTTTTGAAAAGCTAGATGTCGATCCCGAAAAGGCATTTTATTCTGATGTTTATAAGAAGCTGCTCAAACTTCAGGAAAAGCTTAAATCCAAATACGGTTATTTAACCGGCGATATCAACTGGGGCGGGGTACTGAATATTGCATTGGATCTAATTGGTGAGCAGGTATTTACTGATTTTTATATCAATCCGGATGAAACCAAAAAGCAGTTTGGGCTGATAGCGGAAGTCATAGAGCAATTCGTAACCGGAATTGCCAGCCTGACCGGTACCACCTCGATATCGGTGAACCGGAATGTCAGGCACATCGAAAAATCAGTTTTTCTGCATTCCGAATGTACGCATACCATGATATCGACTGAACAGTATGAAGAATTCCTTATGCAAGTCGATATCGCCTGGAGCCTGAAATATCGTCCTTTCGGCATCCATTATTGCGGGAAGGATCCCCACCGGTACGCTGAATCCTTCAGTAAAATCAGGAATCTCGATTTTCTCGATGTGGGCTGGGGGGGTGATGTTCAGGAGCTGCGCAAGTTTTTGCCGGATACCTTTTTAAATATCCGTCTCGATCCGGTCACCATAAACAGTTACACCGATGACGATCTCGAAAAAGCGATAACCAATCTGGTAAATGATTCCGGCAATCCCTGGCTGACCGGCGTGTGCTGTATCAATATGGACGACAAGTTGGAAGACCGCACCATTGCGACCATCTTCCGGACGGTAGAAAAGCTCCGGGAGGTTAGGAGGTTACCACATCCTCAGATCTGAAGTTATTTTTAATCCGATTTTCCATCCTTGTCGATGTAACCACACATTAATACATGCAGTTCAGACGCTTCTTTCGAATACCGTTGGAGGGTGCGTTCCGAAATGTATAAAAACCCGGACAACATTTTCACCTTACGAATAAAGAAAAACATTGGATACTGATGATATTATTCATCTGGCTGCCTTATACAAGCAAAGGCATTAACTTTTGTATTACTAATTAAAACTAATCATATGAAAAAGAGTTTCTTTTACTTTATTCCGGCATTGGCGTTGCTTTTTGCTTCTTGCGCAAAAGAACCAACGATCACCAGTATTACAGCAACAATCAACGGGTATACCGTGAGTTTCACTGCAGTTGTTACAGACGCTACATCATACAACTGGGATTTTGGTGATGGCAATATCAGCACCGAAGCTGCACCGGTGTATGAATACAGCGTTTCGGGAACCTTCAATGTAAAGCTCACTGTTGAAGGCAAAGGTGGCCAGGCTACATTACGAAAGGAAGTTAAAATATTGCCATCCTTCAATGAAATGCTGACGGGCGGTCCTGATGCCCCCAACGGCAAAACCTGGGTCCTGAGTTCCGCTTATACTGCCGGGGTAGATGGCGCAAGTGTGGTTGATAATAGCATGATGGTTTTGCTTCCCTCTTCTGAAAATATTTTAACTGTGATAGGATTGGGCGAGGAATATGACAATGAATATACTTTCTATTCCGATGGAAGGTATAAAATGGACAATAAAAACGGAAGTTCGCTGACCACCGGTCTGTATGGCCTGGTTAACGGAATTGTCACCAACCGGGGAAACGAAAACAATTCGATCGGGCTCTGTGCTGCAACCTTTGCAGCTCCGGCTTCTGCCACCTGGGCCCTTCATGAAGATAACCTCGTTGTTGAGGCCATAATTAATCCTACGGGTACGGATGTTCAGGCCCCGCATGAATCAAGAACCATTACCGGAAAGAAATGGGTATCCCTTTCAGAAGGAGCCTATTTTGGAATCCTTGATGCTCCGACCACCCGAAAGTTTATTGTTAAGGAAATCACTCCCAACAAAATGTCCGTGGCACTTTTTATCTGCGGCTATTACTTGGACCCGGCTGCTTTGGAAATTCCCTCTTTCCTTTTCCATCTCACTTTTGTTACAAAGAAATGACCGTTGTAAGCAATAGTTGATAGTTTTGGTTAACAGTTCGACAGGGCTGCAGGATGCTGATTCCCAGCCCTTCTCCTTCTTTATGCATCCAACTATTTTTTCTTAAGTACCCACCCCGGCCCTCCCTGAAAACAGGGAGGGTGAAGGAGTACTGAATTTCCCTCGGAGCACCCCCCCCTCCCTGTTTTCAGGGGGGGCCGGGGTGGGTTTTAAACAAATTAATGTAAATGAAAGTGAAACCTATATTATTATCCTTGATTTCAGTGCTGCTTTTTACCAGCTTGGCCGTATCGCAGGAAAAGGACAGAAAAGAAGAACAGGCAAAAGGTTATCAGGAAATAAGTCTCCCGATGACCGATGGAGTGTTGCTTGGCACAGCTGTGTTTATTCCTAAAACAAAAAAGAAATGCCCGGCCGTGCTGGTCCGAACTCCTTATGGCATAGACACTGAGAAATGGCTGGGCAAGGCTTTCGGACTGTTTGGCATCGCGGTGGTGATTCAGGATGTGAGGGGAAAATTTAAATCAGGTGGTGAGTATTACCCGTTCGTCAATGAACGGGCCGACGGTTTGCAAACATTGAGATGGATCAGGGAGCAACCCTGGTCGAACGGGATAGTTGCCGGCTGGGGTGCCAGTTATGTTGGATATACCCAATGGGCCATTGCCGATTCTCTAAACTTTTTATCGCCGTTGCTTACGGGTGCCAGACTTTACGATTTCGTCTACCCCGACGGTCTTTTTTCATTGCAGACGGCGTTTACCTGGGGCTTTTTGAATGCATCAAAGGACCAGAATAAAATCACACCTGAAAAACTGGCGGCAGGAATTATGGTTCTTCCGATATCGGTTGCCGATGATTCAACAATCCGGGATATACCCTTTGTAAATGACTGGATTGCTCACGAAACCTTTGACAGTTACTGGCAGCAGATGAATTTCAGGGGATTGGCCAAGGCTCCCGTCATCTCGGCCGCCGGCTGGTATGATATTTTCCTGAAAACGCAGATTGAGGATTTTCAGGCTTTGGAAGCCCTTGGACATAATGATAACAGGTTGATCATCGGACCCTGGTGCCATGGCTCCCAGGGTGAGGAAAACAAATACGGAGGCGTGAAGAAATCAGGAAATCCAAGTAAAGTTTTCCTGTACACAAAGAATTTCCTGAAAGGGAAGAGGAACCGGTTAACCTCTCCGTTTAAGGATACGAAATACAATCTGTTCATTATGGAGCGGAATGAATACGTTGGATCGGATGTTTGGCCGCCGCGCGAAACCCGGATAACACCCTATTATATCGGCCCGGGTAATTATTTAAGCTCCGTTAAACTCAGGGAAAGCGGGATACTGCAGTTTACATATAACCCGGCAGATCCCTATCCGAGCCATGGAGGCACCGCCCTCGGCAACGGGGTAGGTCCGGCCAGGCAGAATGAGAATACCGGCCGTAAAGATCAGGTTGTTTTCGAAATGGATGTGACCGAAAAACCGTTGATCCTGCTGGGGCCCATTTCTGCTACCCTCTGGTTGGGGAGTGATGCACCCTGTACCGATTTTATGGTTGGCTTGCAGGATGTTTTTCCGGATGGGAAGATCATCAACATCCAGGAAGGTGGTGCCCATGTGAAGTTCGACATTGAGAAACCAAAAGAGACGGAAATCTCTGTATGGGCAACGGGATACCAGTTAAATCCCGGGCATAAGCTGAGGGTATTCATAGCTTCGGGCTGGTTTCCCCGGTTTAACCGCAGTTTGAATAACTGTCAACCCGGCTTCACTGCAAATGATATGGTCAATGCGCGGCAAAAGGTTTATTATGGTAACGATACCCCTTCATCGATTAACCTTCCGAATTTTGAAATGGCTAAAAAGTAACCGGGAATAATGACAAAATCCAAAATAACGGTATCATTAACACTAGCCGGTATGTTGCTTTTTCTGGCAGGGATAAAGGACAAACACAACGAAACATAATGAAGTCAATTGCAATTGACAATCGTCTTGCATTTTTTGGGCTTGTGGTTATGATCCTTTGCTCCTGCTCTAAAAATACAAAAGTTGGCAAAACTGCATCATTCAACGAAAACTGGAAATTTTTCAGAATCGACAGTACGCTGCCGGCGGTGGATCCGATCGGAGAAATCCCGGATTCATTCTGGGAGACTATTACGCTGCCTCATACCGCCGCGATAGAACCACTCGTGATTGAAGACCAGCAGTGGACAGGAATATGCTGGTACAAAAAAACCTTCCGGATCGATCGGGAGAAGAGGGGTAGGCACATAGGAATCCTGATCGGCGCTGCCATGAACAGTGCTACGGTATGGTTGAACGGTACTGAAATCAAGAAGAACCTGGGCGGATATCTTCCTTTCTACCTCGATATTTCCAATCGGATTGAATTTGACCAGGCAAATACTCTTTTTATCAGGCTTGATAATACTGAAAATCCGGAGATACCTCCCGGGAAACTATTAAAAGAACTTGACTTTAATTATTACAGCGGGCTGTACCGGAATGCCGACCTCCTGATAAAAGATAAATTGCATTTTACCAACGCGATGGAGATCGACACCTTACAGGGTGGCGGAATCATGGTGCATACCGATAAAATATCGCCAGATACGGCCGTATTGACTGCAAGTGTTTCCATAATCAACCAGGATGAGAAAGGGCGAAAATTCAGGATCAAAGGCACATTAAAGGACGATGAAGGCAAAGTGATCGCATCGGTCAGATCCGGATTGATCAACATTCCTCCCCTGTCGGTGATGAGAGTTCCTTTTGGATTACAGGTGGCGGAACCAAGATTATGGTCACCCGGGTCTCCCTACCTGTATACGCTGGAAACCGAATTGCTTCAAGGGTACAAAATTCTGGAAACTGAGAGTTGTCATTTGGGTGTCAGGGAAATTAAAATTAGTGCTGCCGGCGGATTCACCATTAATGGACAGCCCCTGAAAATCCGCGGCACTAACCGTCATCAGGAGTATCCCTATATCGGTTATGCCCTTTCGGATAATGCCCAATACCGCGATGCCTGGAAAATCAAGCAGGCCGGGTTCAATTTCGTAAGGTCATCGCATTATCCCCAATCCCCTGCATTTCTTGATGCCTGCGATGAGCTCGGGATACTGGTGATGGATGCGATCCCGGGATGGCAGTTTTACGGTAATCCGGCATTTCAGGAGCTCTCTTACCAAAATACCCGCGAGATGTGCCGGAGGGACCGTAACCATCCCTCCATTATCCTGTGGGAAGCATCTTTGAACGAAACATCCATGCCTGTTGATTTTATGAAGAAATCCCATGAAATTGTTCATGCCGAATTACCGTATGAGGGAATTTACACCTGCGGGTGGATGGATTCCATTTATGATGTGTTTATCCCGGCAAGACAACACGCCGTACCTCCTGATTATTGGAATAAGCATCCCAAAAAGAAACCCCTGTTCATTGCTGAATACGGTTCCTGGGAATATTACGCGCAGAATGCCGGATTCAACCAAACCGAATTCAAGGACCTGAAGCCTGCCGACCGGTCGTCGCGGCAACTCAGGAAATATGGTGAGATCCGGTTGCTTCAGCAAGCCTACAATTTCATGGAGGCATACAATTCCAATCTCTCCGGTCCGGCCATCGGGTGTTCCAACTGGGTGATGTACGATTATAACCGGGGATACGCACCGGACATCGAATCATCAGGGATCATGGACATTTTCAGGATCCCGAAATTCACGTACTGGTTCTATAAAAGTCAATCGGATGATGAGCCCGTTTGTTTTATTGCCGGTTTCCATTCACCGGCATCCGCGAAATATGTTCGTGTTTTCAGCAATGGTGACAGTGTTGCGCTGTACCGGAACGGAGTGTTGATTTCAGCCCGGCGTCCGGATAACACCTCAACTACCTCCAACCTGGGTCATCCGCCATTTACTTTTAATATGCCGCCTTTCGACTCAGGGACCCTAAAGGCAAAAGCGTTTAAAGAGGGTCGGGTTTGGGCCGAACACAGTGTCACAACCCCGCGACCAGCCGAAAACCTTTTAGTTGAGCCTGACCTGAGCAATCGTAAACTGAAAGCCGATGGAGGGGATGTGATTTTTATCTATGCCAAAATTACCGATGCAACCGGTAATGTCCTTTTTGATTCCGGTTTACCGGTGCATTTCACGGTGACAGGTGATGCCACCCTGATCGGAAACAATCCTGTTGCTGCCGAAGGGGGTATCGCTACCATTTTGCTGAAGGCTGGCCTGACAACAGGTAAAATCAGGGTCAAGGCAGCATCTCAAGGATTGAGAACATCAATCCTTGAGGTAGTTTCAGAACAGTAAATCAGGCTATTACAGAGCAAAACCAACATTCCGTACCGTTTCCATACAGATTTATAATTTAGCGTAACAAAAGGATTTTATATCTGTGAAAAACAATACCATTTTGACCAGGAGACCAGAGTTGATTCTCGTTTTGCTTCTGTTTATCAGCATAGAATGCCAGTCTCAAAATGAATCCACCGAAATTCTTTGGGACCATTACGGTGTCCCTCATATTTTTGCTTCCTCACCGCAGGAAATGTACTATGCTTATGGATGGACACAGATGCACAATCATGCCGACCTGTTACTCAAACTTTACGGCCAGGCCCGGGGGCGTGCAGCGGAATACTGGGGTGAGCAATACCTGGAATCCGACAAGCAAACCGGGCTATTTGAGATCACACGCCATGCAGGCGATAACTGGCTGAAACAGAAGGAGTCCTGTAAGTCGTACATCGAAGCATTCGTCAGGGGTGCCAATGCTTATGCGACAAAATATCCGGAAGCCATCGGGGAAAAATTCAGGCAGGTGCTGCCGGTAACCGGAACCGATGTAATGGCCCATGTAATCAGAATTTTATGTCTTGAGTTTATCGCAGGCGAGGATATTTATACTACAAAGCAATCGGTTGGAAAAGGATCGAATGCAATAGCCATCTCACCCTCCCGGTCTGCCTCCGGAAATGCCATGCTGCTCACCAATCCGCATCTTCCCTGGAGCGATTTCTATCTGTGGTTCGAGGCCCAGCTGTCGTGCCCGGGATTCAACGCTTACGGCATTGCCCTGGTTGGCTCCCCCACCCTCACCATGGCATTTAATGATCACCTGGGCTGGGCATTTAACATAAACACCATGGATGGCACCGACCGGTATGAGCTGCAGATCAGGAATGGCGGCTATCTCTGGGATGGGAAGGTAAAACCATTCGAAAAGAAGGA
>JAPLDV010000907.1 GCA_026391235.1 Bacteroidia bacterium
CTGAAATAATGCCAAAGAAATCATCAACAATAAAAGCGATATGAATGATTGGCGGAGGAGCTTTTTCATAATACCGAATTTAGCAAATCTTTACCACCTTAATTCCCAATATTTTACCCAGTTTCTCAATTTTATCCGCGATATGCCCCACGCCAATGGCACAATGGTGGGCAGGGCCCTGTTTCGACCATTGGTTCATAAACTCACGGGCACCCATGGAAAAGCGATAACGGCTGTTGGTATTCCCGATTTCCAGCACAGGTCCGGGAACCGATTCTCCTTCGGCGGTCAGCAAAAAAACGCTGTCACGGTCTTCAACAACCGACAACAGGGTTACCGGTCCGTGTTTCACCGTCATCTGAATCGAAAGTCCTTTACCGGGTTTACCGTGATAAACCGGAAGCGGAACAAGTTTCACGGGTCCCTGGGCTATTATTGGATGGGCGGGACCATCATGGCCAAGCATGACAATATCATCCGTAAAATCCATCAGGTAGAATTCAGAGAAAGAGCCTCCTGCCCCGAACGATGCCAGGATTTTCATCGCCTGAGCATTCTTTACCTCGCATTCACCGGCAACAGGAATATTTTTCCCTGTCAGCAGCGTATTTCCGGCAATTACCGAGGTGGCAATATTCTCATAATCATTGCCGGGCGCACCTTCATAATAATATGCCATTGAGGTAAGTTTATGCTTTTCTACCAGCTTATCGAGTGCTACAGAAGTCCAGGCAGCCCGATCAATTTCATCCGGATCACACTCCGGTGCAACAGCAAATGATGAACGGAACTCACTCAACTTTTCACGGACCTCAGCGGGAGTGGCATCATCACGGCATTGCTTCAGCTCACACATTTCCAGCAGCTCGAAATGCGTACCGAACACGGCTGCCTGGCGGGTCAGGTCGGTATAAACATCAAGCATTCCGCAATAATAATGACCAAGAATACCCATGCGGTTGCTGCGCATACCGGCAGCCACCTGAGCTGCTAAAACCCAGGCTTCGATCTCCGCCCATGCTGTCATATCTTCCAGATAACCCGTAACAAAATCATAATTTATTCCGGCACGGTTAAAAACACTGGCTATCTCCGGAACCGAGCAGGCCTGGCAATGTTCGAGCCATACACCCGTCATTTTCCCGCGGTCGCCCAAGGCATTGAATGCCTTATAATCGAGTTGTGCAACCGGTTGAAGATTCAGGATAATAACAGGCACCTTAACCTTCTGTGCCACAGGCAATACAGTAGACGACAATGCATAGGTGGAAACATAGAGGAAAACAATTTCCACATCGTGGCTCTTAAGAAAAGCAGCTGCAGTTTGTGCCTTATCCGGATTATCCACCATGCCGGCATCGATGACCTCTGCACCAAAGCCGGTGATCTTGTCTTTGATTTGCTCCTGGTAGCGTAACAGGTTGTTGAGTAACCCGTTGAATTGCCCCCAATAGGTATCAAGCCCAATACCAAAAAGTCCGATCTTTATCATTTCGTTATTCTTAAAGAAATAAATATTCTTGTTAAAACTAGGATTCTTAGCCATTTCCTGCAATTCACATTTTGCATCTTTCTTTACATTATTTAACCCTTTTACCATTATCTTCACCTGATTCTTGTAAAATGAATATATGCAAGGTTTCTTTAAATACCTTACACCGGGAGATGATGATGTCAATTGGGGACTATACCTGAATGTAGCTGGAAAAGCAATTATTTTGCCAGGCATTATTTATCCAAGCACCAGTCACCCGAGTGGTTACTATTTTACCTGGGACCAGGGAAGGATTCTACATGAGTATCAACTTGTTTATGTTACGGAAGGTAATGGCCTATATGAGGATCCTTCAGGAGAGTACCCTATAAAATCCGGTTCATTGCTAATCATTCAACCCGGAGTTTGGCATCGGTATAAGCCGGATATGGGCACAGGGTGGACCGAAAATTATATCGGATTTAACGGTTTGATTGCACAGCATATTTTCGGGAATTCGCAGCTGACTGCCCTTAAACCTGTTGTTTATATTGGTAACCGCGAGGAATTCATTGATACCTACTATAAGATTTACGGATTCGTAAAGGATGAAAAACCGGGTTTCCAGCAGGTTTCTGCCGGTATGGTCATTAAGTTGCTTGGATATCTTGTCTCAATTGAGAAACAGCTCAGTTTTGCTGAAACCCGGATCGAAAAAATCATCCAGAAAGCTTGCTTTATGATCAGAGAAAATGTTGATAAGGAGATCGATTTTAAACAATACGCCGAATGCAACAATATCGCGTATTCTTACTTCCGGAGAATGTTTAAAATCTATACGGGACTCCCTCCGGCTAAGTACCAGCTCGACCTTAAAATCATAAGAAGCAAGGAGTTATTGCTTTCCACCGATAAAATCATGAAGGAAATCTGTCATGAAGTAGGGTTTGAATCAGAATACTATTTCAGCAGGATTTTTAAGAATAAAATCGGCATATCCCCATCCGGGTTCAGAACGGCAGCACAAAATCACTCGGGGAAAAAGAAAAGTTAAAACGTTTCCGGTATTCATGAATTACTCAGCCAGTGTTATTCATAAACCCTTAAACAATCAAGAGATATTTTACCATGTTTCCCCTTGATGATAATGGCGTTCTTAATTGGAGTAAGCCCTCGCATTGAGTAAACTACCACGCTTTTCCCAGGAGTATCGGAGTGAAGATCAATTTCACCCGTGATTATACCATTAACAATGATTTCAGCCTTTCCCAAAGCAGGCATTTTAGGGCAATACAGATCAAAACCGCTTCCGGTGAAGCTCCACTTGGCCAGTGCAGTATCAATTTTTGAAACTGCGCCAATACCATAAGTGAACCATGGGCTGTTTTCGAATATCTCCCAATCTTTTATATCCGAACCGGAATTGGACAAACCTTCAGTATACAACCAATTCATGAAACCCGGATGATTTCTCCCGCTAACAATGAACGAGCGAACATCAATGCCGGATCTTTTCATCGCAAACAAGCCACAACTTCCATAATCAGAATTATTTAATGAGCCCTGCCACAACACTTTATTATCAATCGAAATGATGGTTTTCTCATCGAGATGCTCAATTTTCAGCGAATTATGTTCAGTTTTATCAACCAGGCCCCTGCTGATCGTATCCGTCGGTCCATCGACAGAAGCATTTAACAAAAACCATTGGGTTTCAGTTAACTGGAACCTGGTATTTGAATTAAACATAAGCGGATGCAATTCAGCGTCGGCTTTCGGGCGGTCGGGCCCCACAGGAGCCTGGTAATTCCATACAAAAGCAACGGTACCATAATAAGAAAATGACGATTCAATATCTGGCTGGCTGTAAAATACAGGAATGGTGGTAAACGAAGGAGCACCGTGCCCTGATAATACAAAACCCGAATCTCTGTGCAGTTTTTTCCAATCAACTGATGCTAAATTGATTGTGCCACGGTTTTCTTTATCCCGGCTGGGATACATAACCTTCAATACGTCAGCCTTATTAATAAAACCTGAAAATGTTTGTCCCCAGATTCCTTCATATTCATTTTCAGAATGAATACTGTGCCAAACTGAACCCTCCTGCCACAATTCCCATTTCTCCGGATTCATTGCTTCATTTGCCGGTGCCCTGAAAATGCATTGAAAATTCCTGTTCCTGGCAACTGAGGTAGCAGGTGTATATAATGTGTCGTTATGCAAAAAAACAGGAAAGTATTCCATCAGGGAGGGATGGTATATATCTGATTCACAACTAATTAATATCACCGGTTCTGACCACGGACCCTCAGGTGCCGGTGCCGATATCGCAGCCAGACCCCAACTGTAATAGGTACCCGAATCCAGATCGAAGAGAAAAACCCATTGATCCTTCGCCTTAATCAGGGTTCCGGCGTAACATCTGTTGTATTTTCCGAGCCAGGGTTTGTCATAAAAGAACCCGTTGGTGATTGCAGGCTTGCTGAAAATTTTATAGGGCCCTTCAGGCTTATCTGAGACTGCCACTGCGAGGCCGCCGTTCATTAAATTTTTAATATCCCAGGAGAATCCTGTCGTGACGTAATCGAGTCCCATGTAATATTTCCCTTCCGAATATACCACGGATACATCGGGTGCAAAGCTGACCGGACCGGCCTGTTGCTCAAGCATCACAACTTCTTCATTAAAAGCGGG
>JAPLDV010000603.1 GCA_026391235.1 Bacteroidia bacterium
AAGGAAACGTGAACAGGCATAAATACATCCTCGATAGCTATGCTCTGCTTTTGAAACAGCGTCTCTACCCCATGCAATATGCTAAATTTAACAAACGCTATAAACCCAATGAACTCTACAAACGCCATTAACTCTACAAACTCCATGAACCCTATCAACTCTATAAACTCCATGAACTCAACAAACCCACTCCACGAGGCGAGCCTTCTCAAACTTAATTGCGACAAAGCCCACGCCGAACTCAATTGGTACAGCGTCCTCACAATTGACGAATGCTTGCAGATGACCGCGGAATGGTATAAGATATTTTATACAGGAGACCAGACAAAAGACATGCATCAGTTCTGCCTGGAGCAGATACATAGTTATATGGACAGAACAATAAAGAAACACCCTCCCCGTATGAAATGAAAAGGGCTGAACTCATTAAGCATATCAAAAAGTATGATGCTGTCTTTATTCGTGAAGGCGGAAGGCACACCATCTATCAAAGAGGCGAATATAAAACACAAGTTCCGAGACACAATGAAATTGTTGATGAATTGGCAAGAAAGATTTGTAAGGATCTCAACATACCTTTCGTGAGGTGATGCTATGAAGTATAGAGCTGTCGTAAAAAAATCCGGAGAATGGTGGATTGGCTGGCTAATCGATTTACCCGGTGTCAATGCACAGGAAAAAACAAGGGAAGAATTACTTGAGTCGTTGCGTATCGGTGCAGAGGACATGCTTGCGATGGATGTACCTTTTGTTCCGGATGCTCAACTGACAATGATCGATGTGCCAAATCCCATTTGGATCGCAGAAAGAACGTGATAAACTCTACAAACCCAATGAACCCAATAAACTCAATAAACCCTCTTGCAGCAGACCTGGATCACATCCTCACCCACACCCGTGACCTACGGGAGGAGCTTCGGGATCAGGGAATATTCCTGGAGGTGAAATTTTTGCTCACTCATTCATTTGCCCAATAATATCGTAAGTTTCCAGAGTGCCGGATCTCGGCATGGAAAAAAAACCGACAAAAAGCCCTTATTCTTAAAGGCACCTTTTTTGGGGTAAAATGGGCAGTTAAGCCCTGGAAGGCAGTTTCAACCGTTAAGTTTTAAGCTTTAAGTTAAAAATATCAATTCGCATAACACAACCCTTAACCCTTAAATCTTAATTACTTAAATCTGTTTATATATCTTAGCTTGGTCCGACCCCGATAATTCATCGAGCAGTCATACTCTTAAATTGGCTCAGAAATAAAATCTTTGGAGTGGAAACATGCCCATAAAAAATGATGTTCAGTTGGGAGTGGAAGTTAAAATATTTCATCCAGAGCTTGTCAATCTTTACGGTTGTATCATTGGCAATGAAACAAAGATCGGTGCTTTCGTCGAAATCCAGAAAAATGCGGTGATTGGCGAACGGTGCAAAATCTCCTCGCATACTTTTATTTGTGAAGGTGTAATAATCGAAGACGAGGTTTTCATAGGACACGGTGTGATGTTCACCAATGACCTCTATCCAAGAGCAACCAGAGCGGATAGTTCGCTACAAACAGAGACAGATTGGCAGGTTATCAAAACAATAATAAAAAAGCGTGCCTCTATTGGCAGTAACGTAACCATTATGGCAGGTGTCACAATTGGTGAAAATGCTATTGTCGGCGCTGGAGCGGTAGTCACTAAGGATGTTCCTGGCAATACAATTGTTGCAGGAGTTCCCGCCCGCACCTTAGGCACAATTGATAAACCCGGAGCCCAGGAGACAATATGACAATTCGAGGTTTATCGTTAGTCTTTCTCAGTGCCTTTATTACTGTGGCGGCCAATCTAATGCTCCGTGCCGGTGTCGATAGGGCGGGTGTTTTCCCTGCGCAATTCCAAACGGTGTCCAATGCAATCGCAAGATTGATGTCACAACCATTATTTTTATATGCGATGGCAGTTCTACTATGGTTTTACGTGATTTCCACGGAGCCACTTAGCGTCGCCTATCCCCTTTTAGTCAGTTTGACATTCATTTTCGTGACGCTCGGAGCAATCGTTGTCTTTGGTGAAGCGCTGACCCTCCCCAAAGTTGTTGGAATGCTGATCATCCTGATCGGCATTATAATAGTAGGCAGGGGTAAATTATTATGATCGGCATCGGTGTCATTGGTTATGGCTATTGGGGGCCCAATCTCGTCAGGAACTTTTCGGAAGTCTCTGGATCGAAAGTCATCGCAGTCAGTGATCTGAGATCCGAAAGGCTCGCGTTGGCAAAGAGCCGCTATCCAACGATCAAAACTATGACTAATTGCCATGATCTGATTGCCGATCCGGCAATTGACGCAGTTATAATCGCTACACCGGTTTCCACGCATTTTGATCTTGCAATGCGGGCGCTGGATATGGGTAAGCACGTCCTAGTGGAAAAGCCGATGACGGCAACCGCTGAACAGGGAATCCGTTTGATCGAAAGGGCACGAAAAACAAATCGTGTTCTTTTGGTAGATCACACATTTATCTACACGGGGGCTGTGCGCAAAATGAGGGAATTTATTCAAAATGGTGAGCTGGGAGAAATCTATTATTATGACTCTACGCGTGTAAATCTTGGGCTTTTTCAACACGACGTCAGCGTAATATGGGATCTTGCCGTTCACGATCTTTCGATTCTTGATTATGTGTTGAGAGTTCAACCTGTCGCAGTTTCAGCTACCGGTATAAACCATGTAAGCAATGCGCCAGAAAACGTGGGATACATGACCTTGTTTTTCAATTCATCCCTGATCGCACATATAAATGTAAACTGGCTTTCACCCGTAAAATTACGCCTGACCATGATCGCGGGGAGCAGGAAGATGATCGTCTTTGACGATCTTCAACCCAGCGAGAAAATCAAGGTCTACGACACCGGTATCACGGTCAACAAACAACCTGACAATATTTACGATATGCTCATTGGGTACCGCACGGGCGATATGTGGGCACCACGATTCGACACAACAGAAGCTCTGAGGGCGGAAGCGCTTCACTTTATTGATTGTATCGATACAGACCGCGATCCTGACACAAACTGCGAAATGGGCCTGCGGGTGGTACGGATACTTGAAGCCGCCACGAAATCGATCAGAGATAAGGGGCAATTGGTTGCTCTGTAACAGACACTTTTGCTTTATTGAATTTCCCGTTTTCCAAGAGGATTTATGAACGAACCTATTCATTGCATGGATTTGAAACGACAGTATTTAACTATCCGAGAGGAAATTTTATCGGCGCTCTCCGCCGTTTGCGAAAAGACAGCCTTTTCCAGTGGACCGTTCGTTGAAGAATTTGAGAAGAATTTTGCCGATTACTGCAATGTTTCATTTTGTACAGCCGTTAATAGTGGCACCTCCGCCCTTCATCTGGCTCTGATCGCCGCCGGAATACAGTCTGGAGATGAAGTAATTGTTCCAGCCAATACCTTTATAGCGACTGCATGGGCTGTTTCTTATGTGAATGCCACCCCTGTTTTCGTTGACTGCACATCCGACACCTGGAATATTGATCCCCAGAAAATCGAAGAAAAGATAACAAAAAAGACCAAAGCGATCATTGGTGTTCACTTATATGGCCAGCCTTTCGATGTCGATGCCGTAAAATTGATTGCTGATACTCATAAATTGATAATGATTGAGGATTGTGCGCAAGCGCATGGTGCAATTTACAAAGATCAGAAAGTAGGCGGATTTGGTGCGCTCGGCTGTTTCAGTTTCTATCCCGGAAAAAATCTCGGCGCATATGGTGAAGGCGGCGCAATCGTTACCAACAATGAAGATTTCGAACGACGCATTAAAAGCCTACGCAACCATGGCTCGACGATCCGCTACCATCACGAAGAACTGGGCTTCAATATGCGGATGGATGGATTTCAGGGTGCTGTCCTGAATGTAAAACTGAAATATCTCGATTCGTGGAATAAACGACGCAGAGAAATTGCCCGAATGTACCAAGAAAGAATCAAAAATGATAAAATCCGGGTGCAAGCTCAACCTTCCTGGACCTCGTCCGTTTACCACCTTTTCGTCGTTACGGTGGATGATAGAGATCATTTCATGCAGTATTTGCAGGAGGGGAAAATATTTTGTGGTTTGCATTACCCGATATCTTGTCATCTTCAGAGAGCATACAGTCACTTGGTATACAAGAAGGGGGATTTACCAAATGCAGAGTATTTGGCTGATCATTGTGTTTCACTACCGATGTTTCCGGAACTGAATGATGAAGAAGTAAGTAAAGTCGTTGATGTAGTTAATAAATACACGAAACTTCAAAAACCCAGTATGTTTAAATAATATGCTTTTTCAAACTCCTGACTTGGATTTAAGACGTTTATCTGTCCTCTGTAGTATGGAAATTGATCGATGTCAATTAGATTTATCCGGAAGTGTTGTCATCACTGAAGCTGCTACCGGGTCTTATGTTGTCACACCTGTTATAGCTGCTATGGCCGGTGCAAAACATGTATATGCATTTACCAAGTCAACCACTCACGGTACTGTAGATACGGTTATTCAACAGACCATGGCTTTAGCCGAAATTGCACATGTTAAGGGGAAAATCGATATTGTTACAGAAAAGGAAAAAGAAATAATTGCCAGAGCAGATATAATTACAAATAGTGCACATTTAAGACCGATTGATTCAATAATGATCCAATGGATGAAACCGACAGCCGTAATATCTTTAATGTATGAAGCATGGGAATTTCGCGAAAGTGATTTAGACCTGGATAGTTGTAAAATAAAGAATATAATTGTTGGAGCAACGAACGAGCGTCATGCTTCAATCGATGTATTTTCTTACTTGGGAATTATGGCTATTAAGTTATTGACCGATGCCGGTATCGCTGTGTATGGCAGTCATATTTTGTTATTATGTGATAATAATTTTGAATCTTACATCTCAAAAAGTTTAATAAATGCAGGTGCAAAATTAGATGTTAAAGAAAAATTATATGCCAAAAATAATTCATATCTAAATTATGATGCAATTTTAGTTGCTTTGAAGCCAAGAGATAATTTCATTTTTGCTGAAAGCGACATAAACTTTATTGCTGAAAAACTAACAACAACAATTATTATTCAGTTTTGGGGAGATATCCAGCGGGAAGAAATGAGAAAAAGAAACATTTTATTCTGGCCAATAAGTAATGTTGAAAAGGGGCACATGGGTATCTTACCGTCTAATATTGGCCCAGAACCCATAATTAAACTTCAGACGGGTGGATTGAAGGTTGGGGAACTTCTCTGGCGATATAGAAAGTCGGGTGAGACTGTGAATGAAATAATTAAGCGATTAGAGGCATCTGGATATGGAGAAGGTCTTTAATCTTGGAAGAATTGAGATAGAATAATGTTATTATCAGAAATTACAAGAGAAATTCAGATAAGAATTATTAGGGATGGAGAATTTGAGTCGTTAGGTTTGCTATCACATACGGCAAGAAAAATGCTCGTTGTATTATACGATCTTAATTATTTGGATGTTCTTAAAAGAAATAAAAACATATCGTGCGTTGTTACGTCTGATCCTATTGTAGAATTAATTCCACCAGAGTTGTCCGTTGCCGTAAGTGATAACCCACAAATGATCTTTTATGACATTCACAAGTATTTATTTAAATATACTGATTTTTATTGGAAAGATTTCCGTACTGAAGTTTCACCCGATGCTTTAGTCCATGAAAAATCTTACATTGCACCCAAAAATGTAAAAATAGGGCATGGTACAATAATCGAACCGGGTGTTTGTGTTTTAGGGCGATCACTAATAGGTAAAAATGTTATAATTCGGGCAAATAGTGTTATCGGGGGCGAAGGTTTTGAACCCAAAAACATAAATGGAAAACATACAATGATACCGCATGCAGGTGGCGTTTGTATTGGTGATAGAGTTGAAATTCAGTCAAATACGCATATTGCCAAATCCGTCTTTGGTGGATTTACTACCATAGGTGCAGACACGAAAATTGATGCTTTAGTTCACATTGCACACAATGTAGTAATTGGCGAGAGGTGCGAAATAGTAGCATGTTCATTGATAGGTGGTAGTTCAATAATTGAAGAAGAAGCCTATATTGGACCAAATTCGACTATTTCAAGTGAAATAAAAGTAGGAAAGAGAGCGGTTGTAACATTAGGTGCGGTTGTAACAAGAGATGTTCCAGAAGATACAAGAGTTAGTGGGAATTTCGCTATAGACCATAATAAATTAATAAAATTTATCAAAAAATTAGATGAATAATTTAATGCAAAAAAAGAAATCACAACTAAAATTTGATTCACCATCAATTATGGTTACTGGTGGTGCCGGTTTCATTGGGTCAGAATTGACACGGCAGTTGGTGTGCCACGGATTTCATACAATCGTCATCGACAGCCTCATTAATGGAAAACAAGAGAATATAGCAGATCTAATCGGAAAAGGTGCAGATCTGATTATCGCAGATATTCGAGATGAAGCTGAAATCGATAAACTGACGAAACAAGTAGAGGTAGTTTTCCATCTGGCTTGTCTCGGCGTGAGACATTCCATTCACGATCCATTGGAAAATCATGATGTCAATGCAACGGCAACGCTAAAACTACTCAGTGCTTCAAGGAGAAATGGTGTTAAAAGATTCATCTACATTTCTAGTTCGGAGGTGTATGGAACTGCTAAATGGGTACCAATGACCGAGGAACACCCCACATCGCCAAATACGGTTTACGGCGCTTCAAAACTTGCTGGCGAATGTTATACCCGTGCCTTTTTTGAAACATACGAACATCCTACAACTGTCATTCGGCCTTTTAACACTTACGGACCCAATTGCCATCATGAGGGCGATAGCGGTGAGGTGATCCCTAAATTTTTATTGCGAACACTTGCCGGACTTCCGATGATCGTCTTTGGAAACGGAAAACAAACACGCGATTTTACTGAAGTTACCGACACGGCACGGGGGATCATAGAATGCGGTTTACATGAGAAAGCCATAGGACAGACGATTAATATCGGCGGTAGTCATGAAGTATCGATCGATGAACTGGCGTCGCACGTTTCCAAGATGATTGATGGACAGAGCAGTGTCATCCACGAATCGCCACGTCCCGGAGACGTACTGAGGCTTTATGCGGATACCACAAAAGCTTTACAGTTGTGCGGTTTCAAACCGAATATCTCTTTGCAGGAAGGGTTACAGAAACTCAAGAACTGGTATCTTAGCACCGGCATTTCACCTCAGGAACTTCTAAAGACTGAAATTGTAAAGAACTGGGAGATGTTTCCAAAATAATGAACGATATGCAAAGGTTCATTCCTATAGCCAAACCCTGGATGGATGAACGCGAAGCCGATGCGGTGGCACGCGTCATTGCTTCCGGCTGGATTACCCAGGGGCCGGAGGTGGCTGCTTTCGAGAAGGAATTCGCCGCTTATGTTGGTGCACCTTATGCCTGCGCCGTGTCAAGCTGCACAACCGCCCTTCACCTTGCCCTGCTTGCCGTTGGTATCAAGCCTGGTGATGAAGTAATCACTGTAAGCCATTCCTTCATTGCTACAGCAAATAGTATCCGCTATTGCGGTGCGCTACCGGTTTTCGTGGATATCGAACCGGACACTTTCAATCTGAACCCTTCACTGATTGAAGCGCTGATCAACGATAAGACCAAAGCCATTCTATGCGTGCATCAACTGGGTATGCCGTGCAATCTTGACGCTATCATTGACATCGCTCGAAGGCACAACTTATTTGTTATTGAGGACGCGGCCTGCGGAATTGGCAGTGAAATCAGTTGGCACGGTAAATGGGAAAATATCGGGAAACCTCATGGTGATATTGCCTGCTTCTCCTTTCATCCGCGAAAATTACTCAGCACAGGGGATGGGGGTATGCTGACAACGGCAAATGATGAATGGGATCATCAATTCCGTTTGTGGCGACAGCACGGCATGAGCGTTCCAGATACTATTCGGCATGGGGCGAAGGAAATCATCTTGGAATCTTATCCATGTGTCGGTTACAATTACCGCATGACTGATGTGCAGGCGGCAATGGGTCGTGAACAACTTAAAAGATTGCCGGAAATCGTTGCGAGGAGGAGAGAAATGGTCAAACGTTATCGGACGCTGTTGAGTGAAGAAATTCCAGACATTGGATTGCCTTTAGAACCCACATGGGCAAGAAGCAACTGGCAGAGCGTCTGCGTGCGGTTGCCGGAACGGGTGAATCAGATAACCGTGATGCAAGAGATGCTCGATGCTGGAATAGCAACCCGACGGGGAGTTATGTGCGCCCATCGAGAAGAGCCCTACAGTCACGGAACTTGGTCATGTGGAAAAGGACCCGGCCCATGCGAATGTGAACCGGGACGATGTGCCAGGCTTACCGAAAGCGAAAGGGCGCAGGATCGCTGCATAATTTTACCATTATATCATCAAATGACGGAAGATGATCAACACAGAGTCATTACGACCCTGAAAAAATCTTGTGTGCGTATATGACAAGACCCGATATGCTGTTGACGATCATCACTCCTGCATACAACGAAGCCGGTAATATACCCCTTCTATATCAGCGAATTGAAAAGGTTCTGAAAGATGAAATGATCGATTGGGAGTGGATCATTATTGATGATCATTCTCAAGACGATTCATTTAAAGTCATTTCGCAGATCGCTCAGCAGGATACCCATGTTAAAGGTATACGACTGGCGCGAAATGCAGGTTCCCATACGGCTATCAAATGCGGGCTGGATTTCTGTCAGGGTAATTGCACCGTTGTTATGGCGGCCGACCTTCAGGATCCACCTGAAACAATCCCCGATCTCATTAGCAAGTGGCAACAAGGGGCGAAGGTTGTCTGGGCCGTTCGAGAACAGAGGCAGGGAGAAAAAGCCAGCACCATTGGGTTTTCTCGTCTTTATTATTTTCTTATGAGAAAAATTGTTGGTATCCGGGAAATGCCGCCCACAGGGGCGGACTTCTTTCTCATAGATACGCAAGTCATTGCTGCCTTGAAGCAATTCAACGAAGCACACGTTAGCCTTCTGGCATTAATCACTTGGCTGGGTTTTCAGCAGGATTTCATTACCTACAATAAGGAAGCAAGGGAGTACGGAAAATCTGGCTGGACGCTTAAGAAAAAATTGAAATTGCTGGTCGATTCTATCACCGCCTTCAGTTACTTTCCCATCCGTTTCATGAGCTATTTGGGTTTCCTGATCGCAATGTGCGGCTTTATCTATGCCACCGCTGTTTTAGTTAATAGTCTTGCGGGTAGGCCAATTCAAGGATGGGCATCATTAATGGTAGTTGTCCTTGTTATTGGGGGTATGCAAATGCTCATGCTCGGAATATTGGGGGAGTATTTATGGCGCGCACTCGATGAGAGTAGAAAAAGGCCAAGATATGTAATTGAGAAACAATTAATTGGCTGTACGAATCGGATGCGAAACAAGGAGAACATATCTTTAGCTGACTGACCCAAGATGACCCGAGAAAGGTCCCTGATGAATTATAAAATGGGTGAATCGTGAGCAGAATAAGTGACAAACGAATTATTGAGTCAGGAGAAAAAACCATGCGTCCGAACGTTCTTTTAATAAACCCAAGCATTGGGAATGCATCGCAGAATAAGAGGATTAATCGAGTTGTTGGAATTACATTCCCGACAAGCATTGGGATACTGGCGGGATGCTTGATGGCATCTGGCATAGATGTCCGGATCTTGGACGAGCAAATTTCTCCCCTATCCAAATCGGATTTGCTTCATCTGATCAATTCTATGCAGATCCCGCGAATCGTTGGGATTAGTGTTTTGACGCTCAATTCCAGCCGTGCTTATGAGATAGCAAAGCAGGTCAAGCAAGTGGATCCCTATGCAACGGTGGTGTTGGGTGGTATTCACCCGACTGTTGCTTTGGACGAGGCGCTTCATGCCGAAGGGGTGGACCTGATCGTTCGGGGCGAGGGGGAAGATACATTCCTTGAGTTAGTACAACTCATTCTTCAGGGCAAGGAATATAAGGGAATAAGCGGCATTTCTTTTTCATTGGACGGAAAAACCATCCATACCCCCACTCGACCATTCATAGACAATCTGGACTCAATCCCACCGATGCCGTATCACCTGTTCGAAACAGACATCCTTCGGTATCCCGGTTTCTCAACTGTTGTGGGATCGCGCGGCTGTCCGTATTCATGTTTGTTTTGCTCATCTAGAAGCATTTCAGGCAAGAAGTATCGTTTTCACTCGGTTGACCGGGTTGTACAAGATTGTACTACATTGATTCGTAAATACAAACAGCAATCCGTCTTTTTCACCGACGACAATATCGCTGTCGATCGTCAGCATTTTATCGAGCTCTGTGACGCATTGACCAAAGAGGGACTCCACAAGGAGGCATTCTTTCACGCCTCTATGCGGGCTGACAATGCGACTGACGAAATCTTGGAAAAAGCGCGTGCGACCAATTTCAAAATGATCTACTTTGGTTTTGAAACCGGCGTTGAACGGCTGATGAAGATTATTGACAAACGCGAGACAGTTACCCAAGTCGTAGAAGCTATTCAAAGGGCTCATCGCGCGCATATATCGGTCGGCGCGACTTTGATATTTGGTTTGCCCACCGAGACAAGGAGAGATAGATATGACACAATCAAGCTTGCCAACTCTTTGCCACTCGATTCGATTCGTTTCAATACGCTGGTTCCATACCCCGGCACTCCAGCCTACAAGATGCTGGCCCCGCAGGGGAAAATACTCATTAAAGGCTGTTGGGAGAACTTTGGGGTACAATATATGTGGGAAAGTGATGACATTCCCTATGTACCGGATGAAAGTAACCGCATTGAGCTGATTTTTGATACGATGTATGCCAACTTGTCATATTATCTCGCCCCCAAAGGGATCAGTAAACTCCTCAAATCACCTGTTGCTGGCGGCAACGTCATCAAGCTAAAAAAACATTGGTTTCTCTCATTACAGGAACTGTACAAGATGGGCAGTGTCTTTACCTATCTTTTCGGTCGGTTCCTGAGCGTAGCAGCCAGAATGTTGTGGGCTAAAGTTTTCTAAAAGAGATATAACATAGGACGTAATGTAACAGGAGGGGAAAGCCATATGCCAAATATTTTACAAAATTTGTCGGATACTTTATTCCGGAGAACTGGCCGACTTTTTGCCCTCTTTTTCCTGCTGATCATTGCTTTGAAATGGCCTTTTTTTTCAATTCCTCCCGTCTGGGATGATGCATTCAGCGTATTTCCGGCAGCGGGTTTCCTGGTCAATCATGGATTCGATTATTCTCTATTGCTAACCCAACCACTCTATCTTGACGGAGGACCGACCGCCCATGCATTATCTTTACTAACTCTAGTGACTGCACTTGTTCTGAAAGTAACGGGCGGTGGAACATGGGCTTGGGTAATTTTGCATCTCACACAGTGGCTTATGGCAGCGGCCATTGGGACCATGCTGACGCGGATCTACAACAAATTATTTGATGAAATACCAGCTTTCCTTCTGGCATTTGTCACGCTGGCGTATCCGCTCATGATGGCGCAGCTTGGCTGCATGTACCTCGAAGTGCCTCTGCTTTTTTTTTCGCTTTTGGCTTATTATCATTATCATAATGATCGAATATGGTTTGCGTCACTGTGCCTGGTTGCCGCCTGCATCACCAAAGAAAGCGGAGTCGTTGCCGTTGGGACACTGGCCATGACAGCTTTGTGCACTCAGAGGGCACCGGTCAGAAAAAGGTTTATTGATGCTTTAATACTGGTGCTCCCTGCCTTTGTCGGGGTTATGGCTCTGTTGAGAATAGTTGACAATTACATCTCATTCTCGATTTCATACGACTTCAGAAATGTTCTCAATATCCTCTTCTATCGTAACCTGTCTGTCTATCAGAGTTATATTGTTCACATTCCGGAGTTAATTGTTATTGTTACCATAAGCGTTTTGATAGCAATATCATTGTTGTCATTGCACTTTTATCAATATAAAAAAACAGGACAAGGACAATCCAGTATTGTTATTTTCAACAGTTTTTTTATTATTATATTTCTACTGTTTCACTTTGTTTTGTATTCTTACATGCAGACGGCAGCCCCCTATTTTCTGTCCAGATACTTCTTTTACGCCATCCCAGCGATGTTTTTTGTGATTTATTATATGATTGACAAGATGATAGAGAAGAGCAAGACAAAAGGGATTCTGCTTTTGATCATCATTGGAGTGTGTCTCATTAACAGGAGCGGAATGCTCTATCCCCCGATCCCGTATTCAAGCATTGCGATGGCGGAGCGGTCGGAAGAGTATATTGATGGCTATAAAGTGCAAAAAGAATATATTGGTATGATTGAGAAGCAAATATCTAAAGATGTGCCAATATAT
>JAPLDV010000789.1 GCA_026391235.1 Bacteroidia bacterium
TTTTTATCAGGAATTGTTATGCCTTTTGGAATATGGTTGATCGGGCAGACCGCTCAGAGTCCTATTTGTTGTGTGCTGCAATCATTCATTTGCTTTAATTATTTCTTTTCACTGCAGCGTATTACAGCATGATTTTATATCGCTTCTGCAATTGAAATTGAATGACTTATCACTTTTCCATCATATAGCAATGATCACAGCAATCATCGCCCTCCATTAGCGTTTTAGTCCGGATAAACTTTATTTTCGGATTATATGCTCTTGCCCAGGCCTCATCACCATGACAAAATGTGGCATACCCAATATCAGCTGCATTTAATTCTCTAAAAACTTTAGCATTCAAACATTCTGTAAATCTAAATGAAACAAAGTCTTCACGGTTCTCGATGAGCTCAACGGTAAGGATTGACTTATAACTTTCTTCCGTATAAAATGGTTCGACAAAATCCTGAAGAGTATTTCCAGGTTTATAAGTTTCAATGGAACTGTAATATTCTTCAGTTGATTTTTTAAGAGCTTCTATTAGCTTTTCACGACCCAAATAATTGGAGATTCGATTCATTCTGTCTGCATAAAGTTGGGCTCTCCAACGATAGGCTTGTTCGTAAGTCCAGCCAATCTTTTTATTGAACTTTTTAGCTGAAACCGTTTCCAGATTACTTTCAGTTGTAATAGCCGCTGCAGAGAGCCGTGATAGTCCCAGACAAGCAAATGCACATGTAGAGATGCTTCTGGTTAGAAATAACCTCCGAGTCTTGGATAAAGTTTTGTTTTCATAAGTCATTTTATTTCCTCCTAATGATTAAGTTTAATGCTTATAATAAAATATTCAAAGCTTTAATTGTATGAAATAAATGTGCACCATAAAATCAGCTTTCCAATTGTTGCACACAACCTATAGTGTTTTATCCGTCATCATGCTATAAAGTTAGTCACTTTCCTGATATCCTCAAGGCTAGTGGCTAAAGTTTACCGGGTTGCTTTTAGATGACTGATAAAACGGAGTTGGACTGAGCCGCCTGCGCTTATGGGCTTAGTGCCGTTTAAAAATGAACAGATATGATTTCCTGATAGATTTCCATTCCGTTTAAGCCTTCGAACCGGGGAAGAATAATATTCCCTTTGTTGATGACTTCTGCCAGGTTCTTGCAGAATATGCCGCGGAATATCCTGCTGAGTACCTTAACCGAAAGGAAAAACTTGTCCGGGGAAGCCACCCATTCCATGCGGTCTTCCGATAGTCCTCCTGCCGGCATGATTCACAAAAAGGATTTTCAGGGCCCATCTTATTTTGATGTAATCGTACAATCAATAACACCATCTGTAATACTGACATTTGAGCCACTAAGAGCTGGTAAAAGAGTAGCAGTAAATGTACCTTTGATAGATGTTGATGTCAGTACAGTGATAGTTACGGTGCAGCTTGAACCAGTTTTTGTTGCTGTAGCTAAATAAGGAGTGACGGTTTTATCAACGAAAGTAACAGAAGAAATAAGTGTATGAGAAGCTGATGTATAAGTACCTGTAGTTACCGCTGATGTTGCAGTATAGCACGTTACAAATATCGATCCAGTAGTATGTTGATCTGCTGTCGATGTTTGAACTGTTAAGGAGGTTGAAGCTGCAATAACTTTTGAAATGGGACATGAATAATTAACTCTGCCTGCTGTAAACGAAATTGTACCGGAAGCAATATAAGTTCCATTTGTAGGACCATTATTGTTAGTATTTGATGTATCCTTTTTACTACCACTACAAATTATTATTCCTGCTGTAATCAATGTGCTGATAAATAGAGCTTTTTTCATAATATTAATTTTTAAGTTATTAATAAGTAAGGAAAAAATGTATTCAAAACAATCTTCATTTCCAGTATTATTTAATTTGAATGGGCGGCTTTAACTTTTGCCTAACCCTGTCGGTGACCCCGTCAAAAATTGCACATAACCTATAGTGTTTTATCCGTCATATTTCCGTAAAGTTAGCGACTTTCCTGATATCCGCAAGGGTAGAAGCTAAAATTTTGTACCGAACGCTAATAGATGACTGATAAAACGGAGTTGAACTGAGCCGCCTACGCTTATGGGCTTAGTATTTTTCTGTTTCCTGTGGGGATGGTCAGATCCGGTCAGTGATGGAGTCGTTTTGAAGAAAATATGGCTGCCAACTGTTGCAAACATGGTACAATGCGATTCATTGGAATATAGCTTTCCCGTTACGTCAAATGCCGTTTAAAAATGAACAGATATGATTTCCTGATAGATTTCCATTCCGTTAAAGCTTTCGAACCAGCGAAGAAAAATATCCCCTTTGTTGATGACTTCTGCCAGGTTCTTGCATAATATGCCGCGGAATATCCAGCCGAGTACCTTAACCGAAAGGAAAAACTTTTTAGGTGAAGCAATCCATTCCATCCGGTCTTCCGATAGCCCGCCCGCAGGAATGATCAGGTGTATATGCGGATGGACAGTGACAGTTCCGGCAAGAGTTGTAGGAGTTTTGCCGGTGTCCGCAAAGGTCGCATTCATCTTGATGCCCGCCGAGCGCCGAAGTCCGGCAACGGGTCAGATCCGCAAATGCTTTCTCCTGCCCGGGACTTAACTGATACGTGGTTTTGAAGGGATCCTGATACTGAACCAGGAGTTCCCCCAGGTCATACTGGTATCGCTCGTTTTCCATATCCGCTTCATTTCACCAGTGCATCAATCGGGCTTTGAACCAGCAGGGTATCACAGTTAGCCACATGCAGGTAAATTGCTGTGGTTTTTAAAGAGGTATGGCCCTACAGTTGCTGAATGACCTTGAGATTAACACCCTGCTCAAGCAGGTGGGTGGCAAAAGAAGCACGTCAACCCACCTGACGCAAAACCGCTGTTGGAAGCTGGGCTTATCGTTAAAATTCTACAAGTTCGTAGTTCGTACTACGACCACCTTGTTGATCTTGCCGTAAAATTCCTTTCTCTATTAAGTCCTTTATATCTCGCAATGCCGTATCTGGTGAGCATTTGGCTATTTTTGCCCACTTTGAAGATTTTAATTTTCCGTCAAATCCATCTAACAGTTTGTTCAGCACCAAGCGTTGCCGTTCATTTAATGCAGTGTTTTCATGTATTTTCCAAAACTCTGCTTTTCGCAAGATTTTTCGTAATGTGGTTTCTGTTTCCAGTAAAGCGTTTTTTAGGCAATGAAGAAACCAGTCTAACCATTCGGTAATGTCGCCATTGCTATGCTGAATTTTCTGCAACACTTCATAATACCGTTTCCGTTCCACAAGGATTTGGCTTGACATACTGTAAAACCGCTCAGAGCTACTTTCAGCACGGGCAAGCAATAAGTCTGAAATCGCCCTTGCAATCCTGCCGTTACCATCATCAAAAGGGTGAATGATGATGAACCAAAAGTGGGCTATGGCAGCTTGCAATACGAGGTCAAATTTTACATTATCATTGAACCAGTTTAGAAACTTGTCCATTTCTGCTTTTACATAAAGTGAGGCAAGTGCTTCATAATGAATTTTTTCCTTCCCCATTGCCCCCGAAACCACTTGCATTTCGCCTGTGCGGTAGCGTCCCACTTTTATTTTATACATACCGCTATGCCCTGTAGGGAAAAGTGCGGAATGCCAGCCAAACAATCGTTCTTCGGTCAGTGGTTGCAGATAGTTTTGAGTTGCGTCAAGCATCATTTCCACAACACCCTCAAGGTTCCTATCGGTAGGAACTAATCCTGCTGTGGCTATCCCCAAACGTCTTGCAATGGAAGAACGAACCTGTTCGTAGTTAAGTAGTTCACCTTCTATTTCCGAAGATTTTACTACATCAAGTGTAAGCGTGGTAAGCGTGGCTTCATTTTTCATTGAAAAGCCAAGTGAGTTCATCTGACCGGAGATTTTTCCTTGTAAGTTGCGAACTTCACCGAATATGGCATTGATAACGATATCGTTCCACGTAAAATGTGTCCAGTCCTTATTTTGATAAATATATTTTGCCATTGCTTAAATTGTCTTGCGGCAAATATAGAAATTATTTGCCGTAAAATTGCGGAGAATAGGAGAAATATTCTCCGCAAACCTTTTGCTTATCTCGTTATCCTGCGCAGTACATCTTCCCGCCCCATGGACATCTTTTTCATATATGAGTCGTAAGTATCCATCATCTTTCCCATCTGGCTGTGCATGACCTTTTCTTCTGCAGTTTCTTTAATATCTTCCATAGAATTAATCTCCTTAAATATTATTTATTAAATATGTTAATCTCATTTTGATGGTTCATGGTCATTTTCAATCAATTACTAAAGGTATAATAAAATTATGCCATACAAAATTGCCGGATCCGGCAACTGGTTTTATTGTTTAACTAACTTAAAAGTTTTAATATATTCGTTGTCTGCAACTTTAACAATATAAATCCCGGGTTTCATCATAGAAAAATCTAAATGAGTTACCGGATCAGATATTTTTCGTTTATCAATTAAAATACCCCTGATATTGTAAATAGAAATTTCGCCTTGAAAATCAATTTGTTTAGTTTCAATTGCTAACTGATCAAGTACGGGATTCGGGAACAGGGTTACTCGTATTTCATTTTTGGATTGATTAATAGAACTTAT
>JAPLDV010000892.1 GCA_026391235.1 Bacteroidia bacterium
TGCCCACCTATTCCCTGGTATCTGAAGCGGTCCAGAACTGGCGGGGCATGGAAGAATCCAATGGCCGCCGGATCAAGCGATTCGTTAATATCGATATTGGTACCGTTCATTTTTGTTCGGAAATACTACTTGACCGCCTGGAGGATATTCATCTGGTTTCGGATTATATCAAATCAACAAGAGCTAAACTGGCTGAGCTGAATCGTAAATATCCGGATGCCGATCTGTCTGTTGCAAACGGAATCCGGTTAACCAACCTGGGTATTTTCAGGAAATATCTCGAGTGTTATTTAAAGGAACACCCAGATATTCAGCACGAAATGATGACCATGATCCGCCAGCTTCAACCAACCGACCGTGGGATTCCGATTGAGATTTATGGTTTCAGCAGCGAAAAGGAGTGGGAGGCTTATGAAAATATCCAATCCGATATTTTTGATCATGTTCTCGCCGTGATACCCGAATTCGAACTTCGCGTGTTCCAGAACCCGACAGGGGCGGATTTTAAGCAACTGAGCAGTAAGGATGGGTTGATGTGAATAACATGGAAATAGAGCGTAAGTTTCTCGTTAACAAAATACTCTGGCAGGATCTGCATAATCCTGCGGATGCTTCTTTTATCCAGCAGGCCTATCTTTCAACAGATCCAAAATGCACCGTACGAATTCGTATTGCAGACAGCACGGCATTGATCACCATCAAAGGAGAATCTAAAGGGGTTTCGCGGGAAGAATTTGAGTATGCCGTTCCTTTGCGTGATGGTCTGGAGATAATCAGGCTGGCCGGAACCCCGGTAATCATCAAACGTCGCTATGTTATTCTTCATAGTGGTTATCGTTGGGAGGTGGATGAATTCCTGGGCGATAATGAGGGACTGATCCTTGCCGAGGTGGAATTGAATTCAGATACTTTAATTCCTGAATGGCCAAACTGGATTGATAAAGAAGTATCTGGCGACCCGCGTTATTTTAATCTGCAGTTAGCTATTAATCCGATAAATCACTGGCAATGAAGTCTTTCTTTAAGTTCTTTGCTTTCTTCACGTTCTTCACTATCTTCACGTTCTTCTCTCTCTTATTCTTTACGTCTTGCCTATCGCTTCGTCCGGCGGCCAGTAAGGTGACATCGCAACTATCATTGTACAATCCAGGGAAGGCAATTCTGCATCCGCAATTTAAAGTTTACCATTCTTCGGGATCTGAAAGTGTACTGTTTTTTAAGCTTCTGACCAGCGAAGTTGTGTTTAATCAGGCTAATCCGCAAGTTAAGAGTCAGGCCAGGCTTAGGGCAATATACACCCTTTACAATTCCCTGGCCAATAATGATATTGCCCAACGGGATACTCAGCTATTTGTAATAGACCGGGAATCGGTTGGTGAACAGATAGTTGCATCGATAAAACTTCCAACAGCCCCTGGCAAGACCTACCTCCTTGATATCACTATTGAGGATCAGATCCGTCAGATTTCGGTAAGGGATCGGGTTATAGTTGATCGTTTTGCAGCTGAGAACCAGCAAGACTGGTTGATCTTGAGTTATCCGGAAAACAGGGTCGCTTTCGAACAATTCTTTTATACCGGTGAATCATTCCGTCTGATTAAGCAAAGTGACAAGGCAGATAGGGTGTATATCTCCGTTTTTCCACCGCGGAATGTTTTACCCCTTCCGCCTTTTTCGATCGACGAACAGGCCGATAATATTCCCTTGCCCGACTCTTCCTTTTACATTGCCTATTCTGAGCAGTTGCTGTATAAGCTGGGGGGGCAGGGTGTTTACGTTTTTCACTTCAAGCCGGAACCGGCAAAAGGATTATGTTTGACCCAGTTCGGTGATCGCTATCCTCAGGTAACCAAGCCGGAAGATATGCTGCCGCCATTGCAATATATTACCACA
>JAPLDV010000506.1 GCA_026391235.1 Bacteroidia bacterium
TGGATGGCCAAGCCATGGCCTTATGAACAGCTAGCCCGACAGGCTCGCTCCATCCGTATTTTCCGCCAAGCCCGTTGTGTGCGTATATTTTATAGCTGCCGTCGGCCAATGATGCAGGAAGAATAAAGTGAATATCATAAGCACTAGCCTTAACAACCTTGCATTTTTTGAAAGATCCGTCAGGTGCTTCAATGGATATTTTTGTTTCGGGTGCATTCAGATACGAACCATAGCCCGGGGCTTGCAGAAAAACCTGAGGAGCAGGATATAAATCGAGGTTTACCAGGTTGCGGCCGAAAATACGCACCGTATCACCGCCTGAGGCCACTTCTTTGGACAGCCATTCAGCTTTTGCGACATTCACCAGTACCGGTTTGCTTAATCCTTTGTTTCCCTTTGCAACTACTGCATAAACAGAAAATTGGTCATCGGGAAAATCACAGGTAAGCACCTGCGGCTCGTTTTTAACAACGCGAAGTATCTTTGATCCTGCCTCCAGAAACTTAACTTCCAACAGACCAGAGGGGCTGCCGGCATCACCATTCTCCACTTTTATAAGTTTTATTACCGGAGATTTAACATCCCAGCCGTCACCCACGATTACCGAAAGCTTTCCCGGCATGGCAGGATTGCTGACATTAACAATTACAACTGATTTATCATCCTTATCTGCTCCAACTGCTGCCGGGAAAATATTTTGGCCATAAGCAAAAAAAAGAAAAACAATTCCTAAAGTCTTGATTTTCATCGTTATGCTATTTACGGCATTTTAAATTTATCCTTAATATGCATAATTCATAAGTCAGTATCAATTATGGGGCATCCCCTGAAATCGAACGCGGATATCTAATGAAGCACACTCCATGAATAATTCAGATCAAATTAAATGAATTTCAAGCTAAAATAGAGGCTATTTGATGAATAACCCAACATTCAAAATGATAGGATCTGTTTTGCCCATTATCAGTAACTTTCGGTTTTAATAAATGCATAAAATATGGCTCTTCCCACTAACATAAAGGGTTACTGTTCAGCTATCCCCACATTACCTGTTTTAAACCAATAAAAGTTTTTAATTAATGATAAACCTTGTTTTAGCAATTCTTTTCCTTCTGGCCATTGATGCGTCCGGCCAGGATACCACCGAAATCAAAATACACGCTGAGCAGGTAAAATATAAGATGGCGGGTGGGATTGGCGCTTCGTGGCATGCAATCAGTGAAGACTCCGTCGATGAAAGCCCTGAATATAAATGGGCTCTTCGGTACAGCAATTCCAGAGGCAGCGCGTGGGGTGGAAATCCTCCTGTCACCAGTAACAATGCCTGGGAACAGATTTATAAACATGCTTCCTGGCTGGGCTTCTCCTTCCTGCGGGTCGAGCTGAGCGCCAGCATATACCACCCTGAGCGGGACCGGTTCGACTGGGATAATGAGGAGATGGCTGCCCTGTACCGGATATTGGACTGGGCCCAGGCTAATGACGCAGATGTATTTCTTCAGCAAATGTGGAGCAATGTAAAATGGAATTCCTATCCCGGTGTACAACCCCTCCTAAGCGCTCCCAGGTCACTGGATGACTTTGCAGCAGGCATTGCCGGGTTGCTGAAACACCTCACTGTTACCAAAAAATACACCTGCATCAGGTGGATCTGCATAACCAACGAGCCACCCGGAGGCGGTTGGGGATCGTGGTGGAGCATGGGGGAAACCGATGCACCGCTTACTCCAGCGCTCAAGGCGGTGAGAGTGGCTCTGGACCGTGCAAATATTCCGATCCCGATATCCGGCCCTGACTGGACCGATCTTCCACCTTTTGTTCAGGCTAAAATCGATTTCGATCCTTACATCGGCGCTTACGATATCCATTCGTATCAGGGAATCGATGAGGCTAAACAAAAAATAGTCGAAGATTGGGTATCCTGGGCCCGAAAACAGGGCAAGCCTTTGTTCCTGACCGAGATCGGTGATATGCGGCTGGGTTGGAAGGATTCTAACACCGGGCCAAAGTCGTTTGCAGCAGCCTTATCCAATGCAGAGTCAATAATAAGGGGACTGAGCGCCGGAGCTGGTGCTTTCAACCGTTGGAGCTTTACCAACAGGGGCGATCTAGATGGCCAGTGGCAACTGATCCGTACCTGGGATATAGAACATAAACGGTATTTTGATCAGATAGAAATCGAGCCGGCTGCATTCTATGGATATGGAATCATTACCCGGTTTTGTGCAAAACACTCTTCAGTGGTAAATACCGAATCCGAAAAAAATCCATCTGTTTTATCACAAACCCTGAAAAGTCCATCAGGGTTACTTACCATATATATGTTAAATAAAAGCAGCAAAACCCAGATCGTTAAGATTAAGATATTAGGAGCAAACAATGAACGGCTTTATCTGTACATGGTTACTGAACAGGAAGTTACGAAACCAAGGTACAAAATGGAACCGATAAGGGAGATGGTTTGTAAGGATGGTAAGAACCTGGTTCTGGAATTACCGGCTTATAGCATTAACACGTTAACCGGTTACAAAAGTTTACCTGATGATCCGGCCAGAAAATAACCGGATAAACCAAATGATCAGAGTTTGGCGTTCCCCTTGGTGGGGTGCTCGAAATGGTAACCGGTACCGGCCGAAATAAAGCGGAAATGATAAACCATGGCGATTGAGTGATTTATTTCATGAAGTTCCTCCCGAAACCCTCCCGGTGCATCGTAAAGCGACTGTATCATCCCCCTTCATACCCCGACATTCGGATCATAACCGGCTTTGATGGTCGGGTTAAAGTATTCCAGATTTTAGTGCCAACATTGGTTAAGGCAATTCCTAAAAAATGATCAAGCCGGTGGTTTTGGCCACAAGTTGAACCGGAAGTGATTAGCACGCTCCGAAACCAGAACATCAGGTGATCCGATTTGCCGGCAGTGGCATTCGCTTTTCGAGTCATATCCTTCAAACATCATTATCTTCGTACCACGGCAAAACACGAACATTTTGATACAATGAAACAAACCGCAATCGCATGAAGAATATCCTTCTGATTTTTGCCCTGTTGGCAACCCTTGGCGCCCAGGGCCAGACTGCAGGCGGCAGGCAATCTGCCGGCAATTCCTATCAGGATATGAAGCTCGGGCTTTTTGTGCATTACATGAACCCGGCCAAGGAATATCGCTGGGGTTCCACACAATGGGCCGATGGATCGCAGGTTCAGTCGCTCGGAGAGCTGGCCGATAATTTCGATGCGGATGACCTGGCCAAAACCGCGGCTTCCATGGGCGTCCAATATGTGATTTTCACCACCTGGCATGCCAACATGAACGTCCTTTACCCGAGCGAAGTGATGAAAAAATGGCTGCCCGGGCATTGCACGGAGCGCGATGTGATACGTGACCTGATCAGTGCGCTGAAAGCCAGGGAAATTAAGCTGATACTGTATGTTCACCCAAGCGACGGCCATGATTTTACGAAGGAAGACCAGGAGCGCAGCGGGTGGACCGATGGGGTGCCGTACAAGCGTTGGAACGATTTTATCAATGAGGTTTTCGAAGAAGTGGCTGCCCGATACGGAAAAGACTTATCAGGATTATACATTGATGGAGGTTTGCCCCCGCAGGTAGATGCTGCGCGGCTAAGAAAAACGATCACCGCCCGGATGCCGGATGCCTGGTTGATACAGAATTCCGGATTGAACCCTGCCCTGGTGGATTATGCGGCCCGCGAACGGATGGAAACGCCCTACCACGCTACTACCTGGATGATGTGCCACACTATCACCTACGAATGGTGGGCGTTATCTGGAACGGTGACTTTCTGTCCCGAGCTGGCCTATCAATACACCGTACTCCAGGCAGCTGTGCAGGGAGCAACGGGCGGTGGCGTTGCCTGGTCGTTCGGACCTCATCCCGGTGGCCGGTGGGAACTTGGCGTGCGGTCATTCTGCGTCCGTTTGGGTGAGATGGTTAAAAAAGCAGGTCCGTCGCTCTTCGGAACCAGGCCCGGCAAAGCATTTATCACCAAAGACGGAACCCCGCTCATCGGTTTAACCTATGCCGCCACCGAATCGGCAGATGGTAAAAAGACTTATGTCCACCTGTTCAAGCCTCCGAAGGGCAATACGTTCAGCCTTCCGCTAACAGCCGACGGGCGCCGGTTTACCTCGGCACGATTAATCGGCAAAAGGGACCGGGTAAGGCTTAACCAAAACGAAACCGGGATTATCATCACGGTGAAATCCCCGGCTGTGTGGGATGATGTTGATACCATAATCGAATTGCGCTGATATGACTAAACCCTGTATTGAAGACCAATGTTGAAGACCAGGACCAATGTTGAATGCTGAAATCACAACCTGATACCCCATACCCCATACCTGATACCCCATACCTGATACCCAATACCTGATACCTGATACCCGATACCTGATACCCGATACCCATGAAGAAAATAATCCCAATCGCAATCATCCTGATAACTATCTTATCTGGCTGTAACATAAAGCCTGTCGAGGTAAAGGTTTACTCCGATCCGGTGATGCCGCTCATACAGCTGCCAGTGGATTTCAGAAGTTATCGGCAGAACACCAACAATGTTCTGGAGCCGGGTGGATATTATAACCTGCTTGATGTTAAAGGACCCGGATGTGTGAGGAGCATCTGGTTTCTTTATGCCGAGCACAAGCGTATCGTGATCTGTGCCGACGGGATAACGCAGGTGGATATGCCGGCCGATGTGTTTTTCGGAACGCTGCTCGGCAAGGAGCCTTACCTGATCAATTCGGCGGCCCTGGCCAGCATGCCAAACGATATGGTAAAGAATGATTTCGGCGGTGGCGGCGGAGAGCCGGGATACACCTGTTACCTGCCTATCCCCTTCCAGGATTCCTGCAGCATCAGGATATATGAGACTGAAAAAAAGGGAATGTCGGCTATGGTCAACTGGCACAAATATGCCGATGGCACCCGGATCACCCCTTACCGCCTGTATGTATCTCATAACATAATGAATCCCGCCCCCGCGCGTGGGGGGACCATGGTGATGGCAGACATTTCAGGATCAGGCTTCATTGCCGGCATCATGCAGGGAATTATTCAACTGAAATTCGATGATCTCATGTACCATCACGGAGGCATCACCTGGCTGATCGATGGGGAGACCGACCCGCACGCCATCCGAGGTTTCAATATGGAGGATGATTACGGCTTTACCTGGGGATTCCATGCCGATCAGACTCCCTGGTTCGGGGTGCCTTATCATACCTATAAACGTTTTGAAGGATCGGACCCGAAAGACGGCTCCATTTTCGCCCTTCAGCAGGAAGCGATTGTTTACCGTTGGCTCGGTCCGGATCCTGTATCCTTCTCCTCCTCGATATCCATGCGCGTTGGAACGCGGCCTGATCACACCGAGACCGTTATCTGGTATTACAAAAAAACAGGAACCACTGCCCCCGAAGTGCTGACGCCCGAAAAATGGCAGATCACGGGTACCATTCCATGCAAAACCAAAGAGGAATTTGAAATCGCCGACCTGCCTGCCGGCCTCACTGGCCAATGGCCCGATACGCTAAAAATCGGGACAAAGAATTATGCAGTTCATGAACTTCAACCGGATCATACCTGGGTGAATTTTCACCGGTTTTATTATACACAGACCTATACCCCGTTTGCCATGATCAATCAGGCCGTCTATGCCAAAGGCATGATTGAAAGCAACCGCTCCAGGAATGCCTTTCTTCGCATTGCCTTCGATGATTGGCTGGCTATCTGGGTAAATGGTGAAAAGATATCAACCCTCTATCATGAGAATGGTTTCGGATCTCAGAATATTCCGGTCAGGCTGAAGAAGGGAACAAATGAAATCGTCGTAAAATCGATAAATTTCAACAAGATTCCGAACAATCATCTGTGGGCTTTCAGCCTGATAGCCGAATGAAACTGTTGACTAAATGGAAAAATCATACACTTTTAAGCAGACTTTCAGCAAGGCCGACTTCACAATAAATCCCCTGAATAAAGGAGAATATGAGAAATGCTCATTTTTAAGCTGCGATTTCTCCAATGCAGATCTTTCGGAAATATCATTTATCGATTGCCTGTTTGATAATTGCAACCTGAGCATGGCCAAGCTGAACAATACTGCTATACGTGGCACAGGTTTCAAAGGCTGCAAGATGCTCGGCCTGATCTTTTGGAAATGTAACCAGTTTGGTTTAACGGCAAGCTTTGATAGTTGCATTCTGAGCCACTCCTCCTTTTACCGGACAAAATTCAGGAAGACAAGCTTTAAAAACCTGAATCTTCAGGAAGTGGATTTTACCGATTGTGATTTGTCCGGTTCGCTGTTTGAAAACTGCGACCTGACCCATGCGATTTTCGAAAGGAGTATTATTGAAAAAGCAGATTCTCGCACGGCGATCAATTATTCAATCAATCCTGAGACCAACCGGATTAAAAAAGCTAAATTTTCCACGTCTGGGATTGCCGGATTATTGAACAAGTATGATATCGAAATAGACAATTAATTCATGATGGAACTGATACCCAGAATAGAGATCGCCAATCAGATCAGTGACTTGCTTTATGCGATCCAGGTGTATGGACCTTCGATGAATTTCGAAACCTTTAATCCCGATTATCCATTCATAAAGTGGGCCACTGTTGAGGTTCCTGATTTTGACAGCATCCCGGAGGGAATGAAACCCTTTACCCTGCCCGGGGGACTTTATGCCGTTTTTATCCATAAAGGGACCGGTGCTGAAGCCTCCAAAACCTTCGGATACATATTTGGAACCTGGCTGCCCGCATCGGAATACATTGCCGACCAAAGGCCCCATTTCGAGATATTGGGAGAAAAATATAAACGCAATGATCCCTCTTCCGAAGAGGAGGTATGGATACCAATTAAACACAAGATCTGATGAACATAGAAATCACCACGATCAATGGGAAAGCCATATCCGAAATAATTTCAGACCGGGTGGTTATTCACACTGCGCAGGATGCGCTGAACATCATGGCGGACTCTGCTTATCAGGGAGCCTCAAGAATCATCATGCATGAGAAAGATATCAATCCTGATTTTTTCGATTTAAAGACCCGGCTCGCCGGAGATATCCTGCAGAAATTCTCCAACTATCGTGCCCGCCTGGCGATTGTCGGAGATTTCTCGAAATATTCCAGTAAAAGCTTGAAGGATTTCATTTTTGAAAGCAACAAGCAAGGACAAATCAATTTTGTTAATACCATTGAAGAAGCAAAAGAAAGGTTATCCAGATGACTCACAAATATTCTTAGCTAAACGCACATTACCAGAACGATGAAAAAGCTGTTTTTCATTTTACTTTGCTGCCTAAAAATCAGTTCGTTCGCTCAGGAAAAGATCGTTGTACACGCCGTCACCGACCTGGTACATGAATTCACCTTTTATGCCGATCACCGGTTTCACAGCCAATACCTGCCCGGCCAAAAGGGCGAAACCGACTGGTGCAACCTCTATGTTCTTTTACGATCGGTGCAGATGACTGTGTATTCCTGAGTTACAAAAGGAAATAAACACAACAGAAAACAACGGATGAATTAGAACCACAAAACAATTTGAATGAAAAAACTAATCGTAGCGGCCGTTTCGGTCATTCTGGCGGCTGCAATCCTTGCAGCATGCAAACTGATATCTCCCGGGAATGCGGTGGTGGTTTACCCTCAGGAGGCCGGACCGCTGGAGGAGTTCGCGGCCAGGGAGTTGCAGAGATATCTCTACTTGCGGACCGGTATCCTTGCCGATCTGGTCCGGAGCGATTCCGCGCCCGCGGAATACGGCCACTGTTTCATCCTGGGAAACAAGAACCGGAAGCTGTTCCGTGGCCTGGCAGATTCAGCCGATATTGGGAGGTATTCGGAGAACCTGGGAGAGGACGGTTTTTTTATCAAATCCTATACCACACCGCATGGAAGACAGCATGTGATTGCCGGCGGCGACGAAAGGGGCACCCTCTACGGTGCATACCGGTTGCTGGAAAGCACGGGTTTGAGGTATGGCATCGACGGCGATGTTTTGCCGGATGAGAAGTTCGATCCGGATCTGCTCTCACT
>JAPLDV010000498.1 GCA_026391235.1 Bacteroidia bacterium
GGGCCGGTGGAAGGATTTCGGACCCTGTTATACCCGCGGAATTATTGAAGGAAACGGAAATCCGCCGGGGAATGATATGTGGATCACCTACAGCATGAACAAAGAAGATATGTGGGTGAGCAGGATTCCCCTTCCCATTCGTTTTAGTGTGGAAGGCAATGTTGAGGATGATTTCAATGCGATGGAAGCCGGAGGAGCGGTAACTGATTGGAATACTTACAGCCCGAAATGGTGCCCGGTTGAAGTATCTGAATTTCCTTCCGTTACCAACAAAAGCCTTCTGTTGCAGGATAAGGACCCATATGATTACGCCCGCGCAATCCGTGTTTTCGAAGAGACTAAAAAAGCAGAGATTGAGGTTAAGGTTCTCCCAAAGCAAACTGAAAACGGATTGCTTGAAATCGACGTAACCGACCAATATGGAAACCGTCCGGTCCGGATCCGGTTTGATGCGGATGGTAAAATCAAGGCAGTGAACGGCAGCAAGGAAATAGCCATACAGTCATATAACCCGGATCAGTGGTATAACCTGAAATTAACTGTTGATGCCAGACCGTCCGGATCGTACTCCCTTTCGGTCAATGGTATGGGGGTGCTGAATAATGCACAACTCGCTGAAGACGTACAGTCAGTGGAACGGGTTTCTTTCCGCACCGGTCCGTACCGTAATGAACCCACCCGCCAAACACCAAACCAGGACCCGGCATCACCGCTGGCAGGAGCCGATTTGCCGGTTCCTTTGGCAGAGTTTTACCTGGATGATCTCATTATAAAACCAAAATTATGAATGCTACGCGGAAGCATTTTTCTGTCATCCCCTTAGAAGCGGGGACGCGTTCCATTCTCTATATTTGCCTGATAAACTGAGTTCACCAAATGAAATATAGATTGATAATGGCAGGAATTATTTTTTTAGGATCGTGCGCTACCCCGGATTCTTTTCTCCAAGAAATCCAGGTGACCCACGATACCTCCAGGAATCACGATCTGGACAACAACGACAACTTTTCACCTGACGGAAAATGGCTGGTGTATGACACCCGGACAATTTCAGGCGGAATTGGAGCATGTTCGTCGATAGAAAGGGTAAACATCGAGACAATCGTAGCGGAGGTTCTGTTTGAAATCCCGGATAACCACGAGTATGGCCCCGGAGCCGGTGCCGCCAGTTATCATCCGATCGAAAACAAGATAATTTTCATTCATGGATTACCGCTTTGCACTGAAAAAAATCCTTACCAGCAATGGCGCCGCACAGGTGTGATGGTAAACGACAATCAACCCAATGTTCCGGTAAATATGGATTCAAGGGATGTGTCATTCCCCTATACCCCCGGCGCCTTAAGGGGCGGAACCCACCGGCATGAGTGGAGCCGTGATGGCAAATGGATCGGCTATACCTACAATGATGCCATCATGAAAAAACTGGAAGATTCAACCGGGATTAAATGGAACTTGAGGACCATAGCGGTATCCAATCAGCAGCATCCGGTGGTGGTCGACAAGGATGAGGCCGGTGAGAATGTCGCCGGTACCTGGTATAGTGCTGTCGTTGTAAGGGTTGTTCCCGATCCGAAACCCGGAAGCGATGAAATCAGCAATGCGGCTTCCGACAGCTGGATCGGAACAGGCGGCTATAAAAAACCTGACGGCACCCTGCAGGTAGCGAGGGCATTCATCGGAAAAGTAACCGGTAAGGATGGAAAAGCAGTAGAGGAACTTTTTGTTGTCGATATTCCCGATTCGATCAATATTCCCGGAGAATTTGGCCCGCTCGAAGGAACCCGGAACACTTTCCCGATGCCACCAAAAGGGACAGTGCAAAAGAGATTAACCTTTACGGCAAACACCAAATATCCCGGATGCAGCGGTGTGGTTCGCTCCTCTCCTGATGGCAGCCAAATAGGCTTTTTAGCCAGAGATAAGAATGGCATTCAACAAATCTTTCTGATCTCACCTTTGGGAGGAGTGCCGGTTCAGATTACTGAGCATGATTCGGATGTTCAGTCTGCTCCGAGATGGAGCCCCGAAAATAATTCCATTGTCTACATCTGGGATAACAGTATCGTATTTTGCGAAATATCTGATCGCCCGTTTGAAAATAGATGTAAAAGATTAACGTCCAGAACAGATGAAGCTCCATCAAACCTGGTGTGGTCAAATGATGGAAAAACTATTGCTTTTAATCGTTTAGTTCCGGTTGAAGGGAAAAATGATCAAATAAAACAGATATTTGTTATTAAATTGTCCTCAAATGATTAATTTATGACTCAATTAAATCGTATTTATTCTATTTTCTTTTTTATCGCAATTTGCAATCCCGGATTTTCACAAAAGAAAATTGAAATATTAACTGTTCCGGCAGGAAATAAGTTAACGGAAATAAATAGTTCAGGTACTTCAATTCTACCCAGCGGACGATTGGCAACCCCGGCCGGCAATTTGATCCGGATAACGGACGATCCTTTCGGATTGGCCATCTCGCCCGATGGCAAAAAAGCGGTAGCCCTTCATGATGGCGTATTTTCTGTTATTGATATCCGGTCATTAAGTGCCATCAGGGTCCCCAGCTACGATAATAAAATCAAATCACCTCTATCCGCAGGATCTTATCTTGGAGTTGCTTTCTCAAAAGACTCAAAAACGGTGTATTTAAGCGGCGGAGATAATGGTGCTGTGATAATATACGACATTGAAACCTTTACGCGACTGGATTCTATTTCATTAAATGGCGTTGTTGATGGTACTGAATATAACGACAGTTTTACTTCGGACCTTGTTCTGAATGAACCGGACAATGAGCTGCTTGTTTTAGATAGAGGTAATTTCAGAATGGTTCGTATCAATCTGATAACCAACAAGATTACCGCATCGATCAAAGTGGGCAGACTGCCTTTTGGTTTAACCCTGAGCCCGGATAAGAAAACTGCATTTGTTGCGAATGTGGGTATGTATGAATACCCATTGATTACGGGAGCTACGCCTTCAAATTACGATTCGATTTTAATTTCTCATCATCCTTACGGAGATAATACCAATGAATCCATCAACGGTACTGTGGTTGAAGGACGTAAAATCCCGGGGGTTGGCAGTCCTTTGCATCCGGACGCCATGAGCGTTTTTACGATCGATTTGCAGACAAATAAGGTAATTGATAAATTCAAAACAGGCCATCAGATCGGGCACATGATTGAAGATGCAGAAGTGGTGGGAGGCGCCAGCCCTAATTCGATAGCAGTTGGAGAACAATATGCTTACGTATCCAATGCGACAAATGACAATATTTCAGTCATCGATTACAAAAATCATACGATCATCGGACATATTCCGATACTGGTTGATAAGAAGATTGACAAATATCGCGGGTTATTACCTTTTGGAATAACATTAAGCAAAGATGAAAAAACACTTTATGTTGCCTTATTAGGATTTAACGCTGTTGCAGTAATTGATGTTCAGTCTAAAACAACGAGAGGACTAATTCCATCCGGCTGGGGGCCTACCCGTGTTAAATTATCCAAAGATGAAAGGGAAATTTATATTATTACCTGCAGGGGGCTTGGTGCCGGCCCTAATGGCGGTAAAGGTTTTGTATCCCCGATACAGGGATATTATGTTGGTGACATCCAGTTGGGAAGTTTTCAAAAGGTAACCATGCCCGATGCAAATCAATTGGCAATGTATACGAAACAATCCATTGAAAATACTTTTAAAAGCGTAACTGTTATTGATGACAGAAAAAATCCTTTACCGGCATTGCCCGGTTTGCGCAACTCTCCCATAAAATATATCGTTTACATCACCAAAGAAAACAGAACCTACGATGAGGTTTTCGGGCAGTTAAAAAATGCTGATGGTGATAGCACACTTGCGCGATTTGGTGTTAACAACGAATATACTTTGCCCGACTCACTGAAAACGAAATTTCCAAATCTCAGAATTAGTCCAAATCATCATAAAGCAGCCAAACAGTTCTCATTTTCGGATAATTTTTACTGCGATAGCGATGCCTCAATCCACGGTCACCATTGGATGGTGGGAGTGATACCAAACGAATGGGTAGAAACAAACTCCGGTGTTACTAAAACGGCCAGCCTTTTTTCCAAGGCTCCCGGTCGGCGTTTCCCGGGAACAACCGGAAGTATTGACCCTGAAGATTATGCCGAAATTGGGGGGCTCTGGGAAGCGCTCGACAGAAAGAGAGTTGACTTTTACAACTTTGGAGAGGCGAATGAAACAGCGCATGTCCGTGAAGAATGGAGTGATACCCTGACCGGAGCAGCCCATGGAGTAATGGTTCCCATGCAAAAAGCTCTATTTAACAGAACCAGTCATAATTATGCCGGGTATAACACGAATATTCCGGATCAATACCGGATGGACCAGTTTGAAAAAGAGTTTACTGATAAATGGATCAAAGGCAGAGAGAAAATGCCCTCTTTAATTACCATGCAGGTTCCCAATGATCATGGTGCCGGCATCCGGCCCGCTGACGGCTACTACTATCCGAGTTCGTTTATGGTTGATAACGATTTGGCTGTGGGCCGGATACTGCACTTTTTATCCCGGACAAAGTACTGGAAAAATATGCTGGTAATCATCACGGAAGATGATCCGCAGGGAGGAGTAGACCATATCGATGCACACCGATCCATATTGATGTTGGCCGGACCCTACGTGAAAATGGGCTATGTATCTCATACCCATGCAAATTTCGGATCCATCCTGAAAACTATCTACAATATTCTCAACGTGCCTTATGTCAATCAGTTTGATGTTACGGCTTCCTTATTGCAGGATTTCTTCACTCCCCTGCCCGATTA
>JAPLDV010000836.1 GCA_026391235.1 Bacteroidia bacterium
GAGATCAATGAAATATCCATGTAGTCATTTATCGTATTGAGCAGTCGGTTGCTGCTTTTATGAAGGATTTCCAGATAAAAGGCTTTATTTTCCGGTGTCAGATCGGACTCAGAGATCATCTCGCCAAACCCGAGAATTCCATTAAGCGGTGTACGTACCTCGTGTGAAATATTATTAAGAAAGGCCGTTTTGAGGCGGTCGCTGGCTTCAGCTCTTTCTTTGGCCTGAAGCAGTGCTTCATTGACCAACTTTTGGTGGGTTATGTCCTGAATGGTTCCGATCATCTTGACCGGCACACCAAATTGGTCGAATTCGACTTCGCCGATGCCATGCACCCAAAATTCCGGACGACCGTTTTTTGGTAATATCCGGTACTCCTTATCAATCTGAAGTTCAAGGATAACCAGGTTATTATTTTCCACTAAATCCTGAGTTAGAAAAGAAGAAAGCAAATGGAAAATTACAAAATAAAAGGCTAGCTGCAAGCTATCGGCCTTGTTAAAATAGCATCCGCGTCATCCGCGTGCCAATCTTATCTTATCACCCCAGTTTCTTATACCGGATTCGCTTCGGCCCCTCATCACCAAGCCTCTTTTTACGGTTTTCTTCATATTCCGTAAAACTGCCTTCGAAATAATATACCTGAGAATTGCCTTCAAATGCAAGGATATGGGTGGCTATCCTGTCGAGGAACCACCGGTCGTGAGAAATGACCACTGCACAGCCGGCAAAATTCTCCAAACCTTCCTCCAGGGCACGTAAAGTGTTGACATCAATATCGTTAGTCGGCTCATCCAATAGCAAAACGTTGGCCTCCGATCGCAAAGTCATTGCGAGATGCAACCGGTTCCTTTCGCCGCCTGATAGCACCGCAGTTTTCTTTTGCTGATCGGCCCCTGTAAAATTGAAGCGCGAAACATAGGCGCGTGAGTTAATCATTTTGCCACCCATCATAAACTGCTCATTTCCCCCGGAGATGACTTCCCAAACTGATTTCTCCGGATCAATTTCCACGTGAGCCTGATCGACATAACCCAGTTTTACGGTATCGCCCAATACAAATTGACCGGAATCAGAAGTCTCCTGGCCCATGATCATCCGGAAAAGAGTAGTTTTTCCGGCACCGTTCGGACCAATGATACCAACTATGCCGGCAGGCGGCAAAGCAAAAGAAAGATCCTCGAAGAGCAGTTTATCACCGAAGGCTTTGCTCACGGATGTTGCCTCCATCACTTTGGAACCCAATCTCGGACCATTGGGAATAAAAATCTCGAGCCTCTCTTCCTTCTGCTTTGTATCTTCATTCAACAATCGTTCATAGGCACCGATACGTGCCTTCTGTTTAGCATGCCTGGCCGTTGGGGCCATTCTTACCCATTCGAGTTCACGTTCCAGAGTTTTACGCCGCCGGCTTTCGGTTTTCTCCTCCATTTGCATGCGTTTGGTTTTCTGATCCAGCCAGGAAGAGTAATTTCCCTTCCAGGGAATCCCTTCCCCCCGGTCGAGCTCAAGGATCCAGCCGGCAACATTGTCCAGGAAATACCGGTCGTGCGTAACAGCTATCACGGTCCCCTTATAATTCTGGAGGTGCATTTCCAGCCATTGTACCGATTCCGCATCCAGATGGTTGGTCGGTTCATCCAGCAGCAGGATATCCGGTTCACTCAGCAGCAGCCGGCACAGGGCCACCCGCCTGCGCTCACCGCCCGACAGAACCCCAACAATTGCATCGGGTTCCGGACATCTGAGGGCATCCATGGCCCGCTCCAGACGGTTATCAAGTTCCCAGGCATTATGGTGATCGATCAACTCACTGATTTCTCCCTGCCTGGTAATCAACCGGTCCATTTCATCATCGGTCAGGGGTTCCATGAACCGGTTGTTCACTGCTTCATATTCCTTAAGCAGATCCACAACCTCCTGAACCCCCTCTTCGACAACCTGCCGGACCGTTTTTTTATCATCGAGATGGGGCTCCTGCTCCAGCATACCGATCGAGAATCCCCCGGCAAAAACCACCTCGCCCTGAATCGCGGTGTCGGTACCGGCAATGATTCTCAGCAGGGTGGACTTACCTGAACCATTCAATCCGATGATCCCAATCTTGGCCCCATAATAGAAGGATAAATAAATATCTTTCAATATCTGACGGTTAGGCGGTACAACCTTTCCCACTCCAACCATCGAAAAAATGATCTTATAATCTTCAGCCATGGGTTTATCGTTTTTACAAATTTAATAAAACGTCGTAGAGACGCATACATAAGTCTCTCACAGATGCATATCATCCGTCTCTACACCCCGTCTTCGATCTTGATTGTCCACGCCCACTGACAAGGGATCTCACCGGGTAGCAAAGCCGGAACTTCCACCCGGATGCCATCCTGGGTTCGCACCCAGTTTAAAGGTTTACCGGTACCCAGGAAAGTGATTTTGGCGCTTTGTGAAGGATGGAAATCGTGAATTTCGATGCTTTCGCGAGGGTACTTTGGCATAATGCAGTAAAGGACTTTTCCTTTACTG
>JAPLDV010000239.1 GCA_026391235.1 Bacteroidia bacterium
TCCGCCTTTTATCGTCAAAACTGATAAAAAAATCGATTAATTGAAAAATGCACCCTGAAGAGATCTACCTGATCCTTCAGAGTGCACCGTACCACCTTAATTTATCTAAAATGAAAATCGCTAATCTGACCCACCCCCCAATATAATTTAATCACCCCGGCAAACCAATAACCGACAACCAATAACCAACAACCAACAACCAACAACCGACAACCACCAACCAACAACCAACAACCAACAACCTCCAACCCATGTACCTCCCCCTCAAACGTCTCCTCGACATCCTTATATCGATTCTCGCGATGGTTCTGTTTATTCCCTTTTTTATCCCGATTGCGATCGGACTGAAGCTCACCGGCGAAGGATATATCTTTTACACACAGGATCGTATCGGATATAAAAACAGAAAATTCCGGATCTGGAAATTCGCGACCATGTTGCTGGCCAGTCCAGGTTTGGGTTCGGGCAGCATCACCCTGAAAAATGATTGGCGCCTCACACCCATGGGGGGCTTCCTCAGGAAGACGAAGATCAATGAGGTTCCGCAGGTCATTAACGTTCTGATTGGTGATATGTCGGTGGTGGGCCCGCGGCCTCAGATGGAGGCCGATTTCCTGAAATACCCTGCCGCCGTTCAGGCAAGGGTGTACAATGTAAAGCCCGGCATTACCAGCCTGGGAGCAATTATATTCCGCGATGAAGAGAAATACTTTCATTCCGGCATCGCTGATCCGCATGAGTTCTATAAAAATGTAATTTCCCCCTATAAGGGTCATCTGGAGCTTTGGTACCAGGAGAATATCTCCTTGAAAACGGATTTCCTTATCGTTTTTCTTACCGCATGGGTTGTGCTTTTCCCGAAGAGCGCATTGCCTTTCAGGATGTTTAAGGGGTTGCCGGAAATGCCCAAAGAACTTAAATGAATATTTTTCTTGACAACATCATTTTTTCCCTTCAGGAATCGGGTGGTATTTCGGTAGTTTGGTACGAGCTGCTTAAAAGGATAGTAAAGGATACGGAATTTAATCCTCTCTTTATTGATACGCCCGGCAGGAACCTATTCCGGATGAATTTAACGATTAATCAGGATTCGCTTTTGGAAAATCCATATCGAAAGTACCCGATAAATCTTCAGCGATTTTTAAATCCTGGTTTTATACGAGGAAAAGGATTATTTCATTCGAGTTATTATCGTGTGGGGAAAGGGCCCGAATTGATGAACATAACCACTGTTCACGATTTTACCTATGAGCATTTCCGGAAGGGAATATCAAAACGTGTTCATCATCAACAAAAGGATTTTGCAATCCAGAACTCCAAACGGATTATTTGTGTATCTCAACATACACAGGCCGAATTACTGAAGTATTATCCCGGGATAAATCCTGATCAGGTAAAGGTTATCTATCATGGAGTGAGTTCGGATTATACGCCACTTCCCGAAGAAAATAAATCCGGGTTAAATAACATTGTGGGTTTTGATTCGGGAGAATTTGTCCTTTTTGTGGGAGGCAGAAGGTTCGCCTACGAAAATTATATACCGGTAGTTAAAGCTTGTAATCTTTTGCAGTTGCCTTTGGTATTAGTCGGCGGAGGTTTTTTGAGCCGCACTGAAAACTCTTTTTTATGTGCTAATCTCGGATACGATCGCTTTAAGGTGTTGCAGGGAATCAGTAATGAACAACTAAACACATTGTATAATAATGCATTATGTTTAGTATACCCGTCGATTTCCGAAGGCTTTGGATTACCGGTTCTGGAAGCTCAGAGAGCCGGATGCCCGGTAATCAGTACAGTGTATTCATCAATTCCCGAAGTCGCCGGTAAAGGAGCGATTCTCCTGAATGAAATTTCCGGACGCAGCATTGCTGATGCTATAAGTATCATCAGGCATGGAGGAAGTTTTGTTTCTGAATTGAGGGACAACGGTTTTAGAAATGCACAATATTTCTCCTGGGATAAATGCTACCAGGAAACAAAACAACTGTACAAAGAGGTTTATGA
>JAPLDV010000429.1 GCA_026391235.1 Bacteroidia bacterium
TCATCGAAATCAACCCCGATATGTATGTGGTGGGCCTTCGCGAAGGCACCATGCTCGAAATCCGCAACCGTAAAATCGAGCTCATCGGTCCGCGTCCGGCACGGATATTCCACAAAGGCGATGCTCCACGCGAGGTCAGCCAGGGTGGGGACCTGGGATTCCTACTGGAGTAGAATGGCAATTATGCTCCCTTCGGTTGCTAACTATGCTCCGCTTCGCTCCGCTAATTGGTTCGCTTCGCTCACTAATTGTGCTAGGCTATCGCCTCGCTAAGAATTTGCCTTAGTGCATAATTAGCGACCGAAGGGAGCCAATTAGTGAGCGAAGCGAACCAATTAGCGCGCAGCGCATAATTAGTGGGCGCAGCGAGCAAAGTTAGCGGAGCATAGTTTTTCTTCGTAATTTCGCCTTTATATGTCAGTCAGCTTGTTTTCCGGCACCGTTATTAAAACTACCGGCTCTTATCACACTGTAAGAATTGATAGTGGCGAGGTACTAATTTGCGGCATAAAGGGAAGCTTCCGGATAAAGGGGATCCGAACAACAAATCCTGTGGCAGTGGGCGACCATGTAGATGGAACTTCAGAAGAAACCGGTAAAGGGATAATCACGAAAATCCACCAAAGGAAAAACTATATCATCCGAAAAGCTATCAATTTAGCCCGGGAATCACACATCCTTGCTGCAAACATCGATCAGGCTTTTTTGATGATCACCCTTAAAGCACCTGTGACATTATCAATGTTTGCCGACCGGTTTCTCGTAACCGCCGAGGCTTACAGCGTTCCGGTTGTCCTTATTTTCAATAAAACCGATCTCTATGGCCCGGATGAAATGGGAACTCAGTTCGATTGGATTACCGCTTATAACCTGGCCGGATACCCTTGTCATACGCTGTCTTTGAAAACCGGAAAGGGGCTAGAGGAGATCAGGAAGTATCTGCCGGGCAAGATCACTTTGATCAGCGGAAACAGCGGAGTAGGGAAAACTACGCTGATTAATAAACTGGATCCTTTAAAGCATTTGAAGACCCGCGAAATATCCGTTTCCAATAAATCCGGGAAACACACCACCACCTTTCCTGAAATGGTGGAAATATCATCCGGTGGACAAATCATTGATACACCCGGCATCCGAGGCTTTGGCATGCTCGAAATTGATAAAAACGAACTCTACCATTATTTTCCTGAGATATTCAAACATGCAGATACCTGCCAGTTTTATAACTGCTCACATACACATGAACCGGGTTGTTCAGTTCGCGAAGCCGTTGAAAATGGATTAGTTTCCGAAATGAGGTTCCTGAATTACCTTGGAATGATGGAGGGAGTAAATAATAAATACCGATAGATCATACGGTTATGGACAGACCCATTTATCTCGACTATAACGCAACCACACCAGTTGATCCTGCGGTGGCCGATACCATGGCACCCTTCCTGAGGGAATTCTTCGGCAATCCGAGCAGTAATCATTATTATGGCTCGCAAACCCGGCTGGCGATTGAAGCGGCCAGAAAGCAGGTGTCTGATCTTTTGGGTGCATTTCCTTATGAAATAGTTTTTACCAGTGGCGGTACTGAATCCAATAACCTGGCGATCATCGGGGCAGCCCATGCCAGACGCCATCTGGGAAATCATATTATTACCACCTCAGTTGAGCACCCTGCTGTGCTCGAGGTGTGCAGGTATCTGGAAATGGAGGGATTTGAAATAGGTATACTCCCGGTAAACGAATATGGAATGGTGGATCCATCAGAATTGTTACGTTTGATTCGGCCGGATACCATACTGATATCCATTATGCATGCCAATAATGAGGTCGGAACCATTCAGCCGGTTGCCGATATCGGAAAAATCGCCCGCGAAAAGGGCATCTGGATGCATTGCGATGCTGCCCAGAGCGTTGGAAAGATACCGGTGAATGTGAATGATCTAAATGTGGACCTCCTGTCGGTTGCCGGACATAAATTGTATGCCCCGAAAGGAATCGGTGCGCTTTATATCCGGCAGGGTATCCGCCTGGATAAGATCATTCATGGTGCTGATCATGAACAAAACCGTAGGCCGGGAACTGAAAATGTACTGGAGATCGCCGGTATCGGTAAAGCTTGTGAACTTGTGATGCAAAACGGGACGGAACACGCCGTACATCTGAAAAAAATGAGAGATTTGCTTGAACAGCTGATACTGGAAAGATTTCCCGGTGCTGTTGTTCACGGGCATCCTGAGAAACGTCTTCCAAATACGTTAAGCATCGGGTTTCCCGGAATCGAAGCCAATACACTCCTAAGTTCCGTTGAGGGAGTGGCAGCTTCGGCCGGCGCTGCCTGCCATGCCGATCAGGTCACCATTTCCGGAGTGCTTCGGGCCATGCATGTGCCCATCGATGTGGCCATGGGAACCATCCGCCTGTCAACAGGCCGGTATACTACTGAAAAAGAAATCAGGGAAGCTGCCCGATTGATCACCGAATCAGTTATTGCACTTTCACCAAATTCAACCAGGGAATCGCAGCGCATACTGTCGGGCGCGATTAAGCTCACACAGTTTACGCATGGATTGGGATGTGCCTGCAAACTCCGGCCACAGGATCTGGAGAAAGTGGTGAAGGAATTGAAAATATTGAAAAACCCGGATATTTTGGTCGGTCCTGAAACAGCCGATGATGCTGCCGTATTTCGCATCAGCAATGATATAGCACTGGTTGAAACGGTCGATTTTTTCACTCCGGTGGTTGATGATCCCTATCTGTTTGGTGCCATAGCTGCCGCCAATGCCCTCAGTGATATTTATGCCATGGGGGCAAAGCCGCTGTTTGCATTGAATATTGTCGGATTTCCCGTAAAACGACTTGATCTGCAGGTTCTTCGCGATATTCTTCGAGGAGCCCAGGATAAGGCAGCCGAGGCTGGCATTTCTGTGCTGGGCGGACATACCATCGAGGATACCGAACCAAAATATGGCATGGTAGTCACTGGCAGCGTTCATCCGGATAAAATCTGGACCAACAGCGGAGCCCGGGAAGGAGATGCCCTCATCCTGACAAAACCATTAGGTACCGGAATATACAGTACCGCCCTTAAACAGGGTCTTCTTTCAGATAATCAGGCTGATATAGTTTACCGGCTGATGAGCACCCTGAATAAAAATGCTGCTGAAACATTACATTCATTTACCATCCACGCTTGTACCGATGTTACCGGTTTCGGCCTGATCGGCCATCTGCTCGAAATGACCCGGGGAAGCCAGGAAGATGCCGAACTTCAGGCAGCAAATATTCCTTACCTTAGTGATGTATTCCAGCTGATCGGATCCGGAGTCGTTCCCGGAGGTACCCGTAACAACCTTGCTTATGTAAACGATTGGGTCAGCTGGCCGGGTAATTACGATGAAATTCAGAAACTTGCCATTTGCGATGCCCAAACCTCCGGCGGCCTGCTGGCTGCCTTGCCGGCCGATGAGGCGGCTGAAGCGGTTAGCGCACTTCACCGGAATGGAATTGCAGAGGCTGTAATAATCGGCCGTATCCGCAGGAAGGGTAACGGCAGAATCAACTTTGTCAACTAATCTAGTTACAAGATAATGAAAAACAGGATTTTAATTATTGTTTTGATGCTTCTGGCAGCTCTTCTGCCACTGAATGCTCAAAATTCACTTTGGATTAATGATCCAAACTTTTCGTGGAACTGGCAAACCGGCAGAATCACGGAATCTTCACTGTCCGTACACCCCACAGGATTGTATCTGGAATACGGCCTTTATCTCACCTTTTCGGGCTCCTCTACCTATTTTGATTCGAATAGCCTGCTGGAAGTTGTTTTGGATTTTCAATTGCCGAAAGGCGCAATCGTCCTGGATAGCTGGCTATGGGTCGGTAGTAATATAGTTCAGGGAAAACTGATCGACCGCTGGTCAGCTTCCGATATTTATGAAGGGATTGTCAACCGGCGCCGTGATCCATCAGTATTGTTCAAAAACTCGGATACCCAGTATCAGCTCAGGGTATTCCCGATGAAAAAAGAGGAAACCAGGAAAGTGAAAATTACCTACCTGATGCCCGTCGATTGGTCAAAAGGAAAGATTGAAGCCGGGATTCCGGGTAACTTATTGATGGCTTCATTTCCGGCTCCCGATCTGTATGTTTTCCTGTGGGAAGAGAAAGGGTTCGGAAATCCTGTGTTCAACAATACCGATATTCTTTTTGAATCCAAAAACGACAGTGCTTTTGGTCCGTACAAGCGTGCTGTTGTGCCGGCCGGTAAATTTCAGAATAACCTGATGTTAACCCTCGATGCGCCGTTTCAGAACGGAATTTACATGAGTGTTTTCGAGGATCAGAATACCAGCTATTATCAAATGGCCCTGTCGCCCGGATCTTTTATTGCCCGGAACCAGCATCAGCGGATCCTGGTTTTGATCGATTATGAAGCTGGTAATTCCTCTGTTTCAAAAAGCAACCTGATTTCAAATCTGAAACAGCGCTTACTCGATAGTTACGGGCCTGATGATTCATTCAATCTCATTTATTCGAAACTGCGTATTGAGCAGGCATTCGATACGTGGCAACCAATCACCAGCGAAAACCTGAATACCGCTATGGATCCGCTTGTTACTGAATCGATGTACAGCAACCTTCCGGGGTTATTCGCTTCCGCTTTTGATTTTCTTAAGGCATCGGGCGGGCTGGGTTCGGTTTTACTGATTACGAATTCCGATAATTTTGGCAATTATGAACAGGCCAATGCATTGATAAAGGACCTCAAAAAGATGCAGGATCCCCTGCCTCCGATCTATATTGCCGATATTCAGGACCAGATGCTCAACTATTATTATATAGGCAGCAGGTATTATTACGGCCAGGAGTATTTGTATGTGAATCTTAGCAAAGCTTCGTCGGGGTATTATAAAAGTATCCGGGATGAATCTTCCATCGCGGCGCTTATGTCAAACGTAACCAACTCCATCGAAGGGATGATTACGGCCTTTGATCTGTATACCGCCCCTGCCGACGGGTTCTGCTACGGACGATTCGGAACGAATAACATGGAAGGATTTCCTGTTAACCAGACAGTTACTCAGATAGGAAAATTTATCGGACAAACGCCATTTATGATTTACCTCACGGGATTGTATCAAACCCAGCCTTTCAAGGAGTTGGTGCAGGTTGGAGTCGATCAGATCCATCAGGCAGATACCATGCTGGCGAAAATGTGGCATGGCAGGTATATCGGAGACCTCGAAAAAGCGGAGAAAAACAACATGATCGTACAGGAAATATTATATGAAAGTCTGAATAACAGGGTTTTATCAATACATTCAGCATTTCTTTGCCTCGAACCCAGCGATACTGTATCCGTTTGCCAAACCTGCAAAGATGAATCGAGGCTGGTGGGGATAGATAATGAATTCACCATTGATTCGGCTGGTTTTGTAAAATTGTACCCGAATCCGTTCAGGGACAGGGTTACCCTGGAGATTTCGCTGGAGCAGCTGGCAGGCGTTGATAATGTTATGATCCGGATATTCAACCTAACCGGGCAATTGGTTTTTGAAAAGACAGAGGAGGCCGGGCCGGGTCGGGTAGTTACCGCCGAATGGCAGGGTACGGGAATAAACGGCGAGATAGTCCCGGACGGACAGTATATTGTAATGATTCAGGCAGGTCAGGCCGTCTGGAGTAAGAAACTAATGAAATCAGAATAATACTATGAAGTCACATCAGATTGATTACAAGATTATCGGAGAAGACATCCAGCTGGTAGAGATTGAGCTGGACCCGATGGAAACGGTCATTGCCGAAGCCGGCGCAATGGTTTACATGGAGGAGGGTATCAGCTTTGAAGCTCATATGGGTGATGGCAGTGTGGCTAACCAGGGGATACTCGGTAAATTGCTCTCTGCAGGGTCACGGGTTTTGGCGGGAGAGTCTCTTTTTATGACGCACTTCACCAACCGGGGTTATACAAAATCAAGGGTTGCATTTTCGGCACCTTATCCGGGAACAGTCATTCCCATTGATCTTTCGGGCGTGGGGGGGCGCCTTATCGTTCAGAAGGACGGCTTTCTATGTGCAGCAATGGGAACCGGTTTATCGATCGTTTTCAACAAGCGCCTTGGCAGCAGCCTGGTAGGCGGAGAGGGGTTTATTCTGGAAAAGCTGGAAGGAGACGGATTGGCTTTTGTGCATGCCGGCGGAACAGTGATCGAAAAACAATTGAGGGGTGAAATTCTAAGAGTGGATACCGGTTGTATCGTTGCCTTCGAGGAGAGTATTGATTACGATATTGAAACCACCGGAAGCCTGAAATCTATGGTGTTTGGCGGAGAAGGATTGTTCCTGGCAACCTTGCGCGGGAACGGAAGGGTTTGGCTGCAATCCATGCCGATACGCAAACTGATTCAGGCTCTCTCGCCGTGGGGACGGAACTCAGGGAAGGAAAACCAGTCGATCCTGGGAAATTTTCTGCAGAGATAAACGGTTATGAAAGAGATCGGACCCGGGGAGTTTCTTACCCATGCATCCGGGAGGCCGGTTGTTGACGTCCGGTCACCCTCGGAATATGCCCAGGGACATATCCCTGGCGCCATCAATATGCCTTTGTTTACTGATGAAGAGCGGGCCAGGGTTGGGACTGCTTATAAAAAGGTTGGCCGGTCGCAGGCATTTGATATGGGATTGGATATTATCGGCCCGAAGATGTCAGGGTTTGTTCAGGCTGCCCGCGAATTTGCTCCCGAAAAGCAGATCCTCGTTCATTGCTGGCGCGGAGGCATGCGAAGTGCTTCACTGGGCTGGCTACTTGAGACAGCCGGATTCAGAATCAATGTTTTAAAGGGCGGCTACAAAGCCTATCGATCGTATATCCGCGAGAATCTCGTTGCGGACAGGAAGTTTGTCATACTGGGAGGACTCACCGGCAGCGGCAAAACTTTATGGTTGAAAAAACTGGCCGAAGCCGGGGAACCAGTTGTCGACCTCGAACGACTGGCCAATCACCGCGGATCAGTATTCGGGGGAATCGGTCTGGGAACCCAGCCAACAAATGAGCAGTTTGAGAATGACCTGTTTAGCGATTTACAAATGTTTCAACCGGATCAGGTTATCTGGCTGGAAGATGAAAGCCGCCAGATTGGTAGAATTTTCATGCCGGAGCCCATTTTTCTGGCCATGACGGCATCTCCCCTGATCCGCATTAAGGTTCCCGGTGAGTTAAGGATAAAAGTAATCCTGGATGAATATGCCGGTTTGGACCCCGAGAGATTAGCCGCTTCTGTCCGGCAGATTTCAAAGCGGCTGGGCGGCCTCTTAACGAGTCAATGTCTTGAATTGCTGGGAACTGGTGACTTTGCCGGGGTAGTCAGGTTACTGCTTCCCTATTACGATAAAACGTATTCCCATAGTCTGCAGGTACGGAACCGGCAAGAAATAAGCGATCTCGATCTGGTTGACTATGAACAGGAAAAATATACAGGAAAACTGATCGAAAAAAAGTTGAGCCTGATGCAATATCCCCAGGGATGATATCGTTTTAACTGATCACTGAAGCCTGAGACTGTTCGTAATTCTAAATACTGACTGTTTTGCATATCTATACGCGTAAACAACGCTGGAAGTTTTTACTTCTTGCGGGGGCTCTGATTATTGGAATTGCTACATCGTGGTATACCAATGCCATGGTTAAGAAACTGGAGCGCGAGGAAAAGCTGAAGATTGAAACATGGGTTTCAGCAACCACGCAACTCAATGTAGGTGTGGGCGGGGAGTCCTCCTATGACGCTTTTCTTCTCACTATCATTCAGAACAATACCACCATCCCGGTAATACTTGTCGATGAGAGTGGAAAAATGCTGAGTGCCAGAAACCTCAGGTTGTTCGATGACAAGAATCAGCCGGTCGATGGAAGTGCAAACCTCAATGCCATAGGTTCTCAATGCCAAAAATACCTGACCCGGCAACTTGCCAAAATGAAAGCTCAGCATGAGCCGATTTTGATTGATTTGAGTAAATCCAAGCAGTTTTTTTATTACAAGGATTCCTATATTCTGAAACGTATTCAGCTCTATCCGCTTATTCAGCTGGGTATTATTTTCCTGTTTGTCTTTCTTGCTTATTTTGGATTCAGTTCAACCCGTGAGGCTGAGCAAAACCAGGTTTGGGTGGGAATGTCGAAGGAGACGGCCCATCAGTTAGGCACTCCAATCTCTTCACTGATGGCCTGGGTAGAACTCCTGAAAATGGAGGAGGCCGGGCCTGAAATTATCCGGGAGGTTGAAAAAGACGTGCGAAGGCTCGAAACAATTGCCGACCGTTTCTCAAAAATCGGTTCCACACCGGTCCTTATACCCGGAAATCTGCTTGCCGTGCTGGAGAATTCAGTTAGGTACCTGCAGAACAGGACCTCCGATAAGATCAAATTTGAATTGCACTTCGGAGATCTCGATGAGCTTTATGTTCCGCTGAACCTGACCCTGTTTGAATGGGTGGTTGAAAACATTTGCAAGAACGCCATCGACGCTATGGACGGAAGCGGCCAGATCAATATTTACGTAAAGGATCAGAATCAGGTGGTTTACCTGGATATTACCGATTCAGGGAAAGGCATACAAAAATCGAATTACAAGGTTATTTTTCAACCGGGATATACCACCAAACCCAGAGGCTGGGGACTCGGACTTTCGCTGGTTAAAAGGATCATCGAGAATTACCATAATGGTAAGATTTTCGTGAGGAATTCCGAAATCAACCGGGGTACAACCTTCAGGATCGTTTTGAAAAAGTAAGCTCA
>JAPLDV010000064.1 GCA_026391235.1 Bacteroidia bacterium
TTTACCCAGTTGCAATATTCATCGAAAAGATCCAGGAAGATGGAATCGATATAATCGTCATCATTCCCCCAGTGCGGCACTTCGAGGGCTTTCCGGCGTAGCGACTCAAATCCCTGCCAGTTGTTGCGCACGGCAGCAGTAAGTTCGGGGAAAGAACAGACCTGATCTTCGAAACAGAGTTTTTTAATGACAGAGAGTGAATTTGCCACATTCACCAATCCCGACGATAATGTGGTGATCGATTGGTTGAGGATGGCACCGCCATTGTCCATGTTTTGTCCCCGTGCGATGCAATCCCTTACAAACACGCTGCAGAAAATCAATGGAACGGTATTCCGGTGGGCCAGCATAACATAATTCCAGTATTGCTGCCAGTTACGGACGGCAGCCTTCATTATATCGAGGTAATATTGCCGGATATCCTTGTATGTATTCAGTTCCCGGTTTTCAAACATGCGGATGCCGGTTACCGGATCTGCACCGGCGTTAAGGGTTAGATCGATAATCTTGCCGTGGTTGACAAAGCCCGCCTGAACAATCCCGTACGACATGCCCTGGAGCGTTGGTTCGGTACAGCCGCCCATGGCGCTGCACTTACGGATGACCTCAACCGGCAGGTGACTGGTATCGGATTCATGTTTGATGTATGTTTTCTGATTGAAGAAGGCCGGATAGCCCACCCCTGATTTCACGCACTCTGCCGCTTTCATCAGGAAAGCCTGATCCAGGCGGTCATCGTACCAGACCGACAGGGTAGGCTGGGTCATCTGCATATTGATCTGTGCCTGCAGGATGGCCATCGAGATTATATTGCTGGCGGGATTATCGTTCTCATCGGTACCGCCAAGAATTAGGTTCTGGTAAAGGTTCCCATGTCCCAGTCCCTGCCAGCTCAGACTGGCGATATATTCGATCTGGGTCATTTTAACGAAAAGCTCCTCAAAAAGTGCAACGGCATCTTCGAAAGATGCGTTCTTATCTGCATCAAACCATGGAAACAGCAACATATCAAGTTTGCCAGGCGAAAAGCCCAGGTGCGATCCCTCCAGGTGGCCAAGCAGGTAGGTGAACCAGAACGACTGAACGGCTTCGCGGAAATTCCGCGGGGGCTCCATAGGCACATGGTTGCAGATATCTGCTAATTCCAGGAGCTCGATGATACGGGCGGGGTTGGTTTCTTTCTGTGCGAGCTGCAGGGCCTCATCAGCATAATTGTGGGCAAACTGAATGGCGCCTTTCAGCACCGTGACCGCACTCCGCCAAAAATTCAGCTTGCCTGATTCTGTGATGTTTTCAGGCTGAAAATCACGTATAAGTTGTTCAATATCCTGGATGATAGCAAGATAACCTTTGTTGATCGCCATTTCGAAATCCAGGATCAGGCGTCCCTCCGGACAGGGTTCATGGGGAGCCGTGTACAGGCCGATTTTCCAACCGTTCTCGATGAATCCGGCCTGGCTGAAATGGGTTCTCCAAAGGCTGTTACCCTGGTCCATGAAACTTTTCCCCTCCCAGTATTCGCAAATCTTCCTGAATTCATCCAGATCGGTCTCACTGATCAGGAATTTTCCCGAAATCAAATGCATCCCTGTGGTAACCGCTTTTTCCATTGATTTGGCCACCCCTCCGCCCTGGCCGGTTTCAGCGTGTTTGGCCTGGGCATCCTGCTCCTGTTTGCGCATTTCCTTGAGGAAGGGCTCGGAGGCATAATTGGCGTAGGGTATGGCTCCGCGGATATACCGGGTTTTGTTGCCCGCAAGGAGATCCTTTTCATGGATCACCGGAGTCAGGTTCTGAAGGGCATAAGCGTGGTTCAGTGCCCTCCGTTCCTGTATTTCCATGCCGTCGGTCCGCTTATGGGAGTCGGTCAGATGCTTGATGTACTCTATGTCTACCATCAACGGGGCATCGAGGTAGCGCAACTTGAGAAAGGCCGATCCTTCGGTGGAGGGTTGGCTGGTAATTTCGCGGGGGGAGATGCTCATAAAGTGGTGAAATTATTATTTTTGAACTCAGTTCAGCGTTAAAAGGTCCCCGCCTTCGCGGGGATGACAAGGGGCATTCGTATAGGGGGTAGAGGTCCCCGCTTTCGCGGGGATGACAGAAAAGGGCTTTCGAGGTGAGGGTGCGCTGGTTGGTGATTTGATTTTTGATGATTGGAATTTATTTGTCATTTGGATATTGTCATTTGTGAATTGCCATCAGCCATTTTGCTGCCAGAGCAGGCCAGGTTTCGGCTGCAGGATTGCCTGGACGGACTCCGTAACCATGTCCGCCTTCCGGAAGAATGTGCAGCTCGACAGGGACTTTCTGGTCACGCAGGGCACCTGCCATAACCAGGGCACTATTGCCATAGGGATCATCTGCCGTTTCAAAGATGAACATGGGTGGTGTCGCTGAATCCACCTTCAATTCAGGAGTAAGGCTCTTGTTCGGGCCCTGATCGAGATAGGCCGGATAGATCAGCATGGTGAAATCGGGCCGGGCGGAAATCGAATCAGCAACATCAACCGCACCATATATTTTTTCCCGATACCTGGTGCTGGCGCGTGCCGACAGGCTCCCTCCGGCCGAGAAGCCCATGATCCCGATTATTTTCAGTTTTGCCGATTTAGATACATTTTCGTATCTCACCAGGCGAAGAGCCCGCTGGGCATCAATTAAGGCTGCATCCCGTTTTACGGGTACGCGATAGTGAAGAACAAATGCCGTAATTCCCAAACTGTTCAGCCATTTTGCGACTTCATAACCTTCAAGGTCGATGGCCAGGATTGCGTATCCTCCTCCCGGACAAACCACTACGCCGATTCCGGTTGTATTGCCGCCTTCCGGCTCGAAAACCTCGATCACCGGATCGGTTACCCTAGCAATCCGGGTCACATTGCCGCCATGGTCATCGCTTATTGAATCCGCCGCTTTTGGTTTGGTTTCACCCGGAACAGCGCCTGGCCAGAGATGGATGGTGGCAGGTTGTTGGGCTGAAACTATGGAAATTGTTGCCATAAGGAGTAGTAGTAGTGAGAAGTGCTTAATCTGGTTGTTGGTAGTTGCCATATCATTGCTGTTGTGTCTGGCAAATGTACAAAATGTTTCGGCTATGTCATTGACCCCCAGCCTGAAGGCTGGGGTTAGTGAAGTCTTTGTGGTTAATATTCAGTAATTGAATGATTTATGGAGGTTGATTCGAAGAGCTCACTAACCCCAGCCTTCAGGCTGGGGGTTCCATGAAGAGTGAGGAAAGCGAAAGCGGGGACGCGTGCTAATCATTGAGCAGTCCGCCAAAGAATGGACCAAGCAGATCGGCCATCTGAATCTGGTCGTTTTTATCAGGATGACCGGTGCAGCCGAACTGATCAGGGCAATGTTGCCATCCCGGAGGCGGTCGGTGCGGCCCTGGTAGGAAAGGTAGCGGTGATTCGGACGGATAAGTCCGGTAGGAGTGGGTCCGCAGGCGGCAATCGAAAGGAATAGCACAAAGATCAAAAGCCATCTTGACTGTTGTTTCATACTCATTTGAAAATTAGGAAGAAAATATAGGGATTTTTTCCTTTTGGGAGAGTTTGCTGCATCTATAACCATGAAGGCGAGGTGGTGACGAATTGTCACCACCTGAAACTGGATTAGAAACGGACGACCATTTTCGTGGCGTCACGAAAATGGTTGATCTCGGTAGTAGCGCCAAGCGTAACATTGATGATTTTATGCTAACACGATATGCCTGCTATTTAATTGCTCAAAACGGAGATCCCAGGAAAGAAGAAATTGCGTTTGCTCAATGCTATTTTGCCATTCAAACCCGTAAACAGGAACTTATTGACGACAGGATGCGACTTCAGGTGCGGAGAAGATCTGATTACTGATGAACACATACAGAATAATAAAAGTGTTCGTAAAATACTTGGGCAACGGGGTATAAAACCGGAAACTCTTCCACCGGAAACTGACATTAAAAAACTGAAGAGGCACATAAAATCCGAAGAGAAAAAATTAGCGAAGGGATCCGGAAA
>JAPLDV010000262.1 GCA_026391235.1 Bacteroidia bacterium
AGCGGTTTTACGGCCCTTCCAGCCGGATATCGCGACGAAAACGGAACATTTACCGGTATCAACCGCCATGCCAATTTCACCTCATCAACCAAGAGCGGACTGTCGAGCGCCTGGTACCGTAACTTGTACTACTACCTCGGAGATGCCAGCCGGTTGGATTACAATTTAAGCGGGGGATTTTCAGTTCGTTGCGTAAAAAATTAATTTCCTCCGAATCACGCATCACAGGTCACCTTTTACCTCACCCAGGTGTAGAGACGCATAAATGCGTCTCTACGGGCGTCTCTACGCTTACCGTACCCAGCAAATCTTCCGTTTCACCAGGGTAGTTCCGGATTGAATCTGCAACAGGTAAATACCATCGCTGACAGGCGTAAAAGCTATTTCGTTGTCCGAATAATTATGCAGGGTAACACTAACCAGCATCCGGCCATTCATATCGTAAAGCGTTGCCAGTGATGAAGGCTCGACCGGACCGATGATCCGAATAATTTGTTCCTGCGGCAATGGGATGGCGGTTATATTGTCTTTCTCATTTTCGTCAATGCCCATGGCACCCTGCTTGGTATGCAGGTAAAACCGGCCGGTTCCCTTGCTTGCCGAACTTAATTGAATAGAGTAACTGGTACCGGCTTCATCGAGCCGGGTAAACTTCTTAGTTAATTTATCTTCCAGGTACACTTTGGTATTGGCCGGGAGGTTTATCGCATCAGCACTAAAAACCACTGCAGAACCATTTGGCGCATTCAGCCCTACCGGGACCACTATATTCTCATAATCATTATCGGGCAGGCTTTGTATGCCAAAATCAATATTACTGCCTTGTATGTGTGTAGATAGGGCAATTAGCGGGTTGTTATCTTCAAATATCCCTGCATCGTAACCTTCATCGATACCTAAAGTGGTACCAGGTATGTAATAAATCCGGGTATTTTTGTTGTTACCCGCAATGGTGGCGTTCAGATTAATTGATGGCCAGATAGTTTGGCTGCTTTTAAAGCCCGATGTTGAATGGGTGCGCATCGCTGCTGTAAAACTGGCTGTTGATGCACCCGATTTGGTATGAACGAAAAATGACTGCCCCGGCGGAACATAATAGGCCGTAACATTATTGATAATATCGTAGACAGGAGTAGATTCGTCAGCGTTCCAGATATAAATCGCCCCATACCCGGTTTCAAGTATACCGCTATTGGCAGTCAGGAAATTGCTCGAACCGGCTAATGGATTGATCATGATGGAAGAGGAATATGGATTGCCCAAAATATTCCACCATTTGCTTGCTGCATTATAATAAACCGAAGGCGACACAGCTCCGGTTGGTATAGTACCGGCGAAGGATACTGTGCCATCAGCGGAACGTAACACTTCGTATCCTTGCCCAGATACAAAGTTACCCGCGCTTTCTATTGTGGAGGCAGTATAATGCGCCCATCCGGGAGTGCTTGTGACATAGGGAGCCAGACCATATTTATCGCTGTTGGTGGCAACAGCATTGGCAGTGGCGTCGACAAAGGCATGAATATCCTGCCCTTCAACCGGAGAGGAGATCAGGTGCCAGGGTGTGGTTCCGCCGGTCATGTACCTTTCCACGGTTGCACTCACACCGGTGGAACTGTTTATTAGTGAGCCGGTGCCGGAACTAATGGATTTGATCACCAAACCGGCAACTCCGGCATTGTTAGTAAGGGTACCGTCAACAGTGAGAGCTCCAGCGGCATCGATGGTTAATGAAGCACCATTATTAATGGTAAGAGGAACCGAACCACTCAATACCTTTGCTCCGGTCATGGTAATCGTTCCGGAATTGGCGATTATCACGCCGCCGGTTGCCACAAACGGAGTGATCCATTCTACTCCGGCAGCCCGTGCGGTCGCCGTGTTGTACTGAAGGGTAGCATCTGAGCCATAGGTTGGTGCTGCACTGGCCGTAGCCGTCCCTTCCATGGAAAGTATGCCGTTGACCGTTGCACTGGTCGTTGTTTTTTCGCCACTGTTGCTTAGATTAAGATTATTATAAGTTCCTGCCGCGACTGTCTGAGCAGCTGATGCATCATATTGAACTGTTCCACCCCAGGTTTTGCCTGTTGTGAGTGGTGTGGCAGATGTATTTTGAGTTGTTAGAATACCCGAGTGTGCCACTGCATAAACAGTAAGAGCATTGCTACCCATGTTTAATGTACCTCCTGCAGTTGTTGTAAAAGTTCCGCCTGAAGTTATCACACCACCTGTAGTATTGGTTCCACTAGTGTTATCAAGTTTTAATGAACCGTAAGTAAGGGCTGATACAACCTGCGAACCGGTTGGTACTGCATATTCAACCGTAAGATTAGTAAGCGTATTTGTTGAAAATATATATTGGCTTGAATAATCAGCAGTTGAAGCTGTTCTTGTAACCTGAACAGTACCGGATCCTGTTATTGTCCCGGCAGCTCCAGCATTGTTAAATACTACAGCAGCACCTGGTGTTAGTGTCGTAGTGGCACCGTCCATAAATAAGGTCCCACCAATATTGGTATTTGTGTTTACCAAAACCGCTGCGCTGGTATTAGTAACCGTTAAATTATTGAAAGCAGATGCAACGCTACCGCCGATGGTTTGGGCGGCTGTGCCATTAAATGTAATGGTGCTTGTTGCACCTGTGAATGTGCCATCGTTGGTCAGGTTGCCTCCAAACAAGTGAGAGAATTTGGATGCATTAAAAGTGGTTCCGGAACCTATGGTAACATTCCCTCCAATGGTCATCGCAGCGCCCGCAGTGGCCGAAGCGGTACCAGACATGGAGAAATCTCCCAAAATAGTCAATGCGGTACCAGGCATCGTATTGATGGTGCGGCTCAGGATTAGGTTATGATATCCGGGAGTGGTCCCATTTGGATTAATTACGTTCTGAGCTGCACCATTGTACTCTACGGTATTATGATTATTGGCGGCAGCTAAAATACCTGTGCCTGTAAGAGTAAGTGTACCTGCTATTCTCATAATATTATCGGTTCCTAATGTCAAACTTGCTCCATTGTCCACAGTAACATTGTAGAACGCGGTGGTGCCTGACATGTATGCATTTGCATTTGTAAACTTTACGGTGCTACTGGTACCC
>JAPLDV010000533.1 GCA_026391235.1 Bacteroidia bacterium
GAACCCGTATTATGGCAACTCGGCTTATGAACTGTCGCAGCTGGATAATCTGGTAAAGATCACCAACCTGCCGAAAACTTGTACCGTATCGATTTATTCACTCAACGGCAACCTGATCCGTCGCTTCATGAAAGATGCCGAAGTGACCTTCCTGGATTGGGATCTGAAAAATCAATATGGTATTCCGATCGCCAGCGGTGCGTACATTGTTCATATCAACGCTCCGGGTATCGGCGAAAAAGTAGTGAAATTCTTCGGAGCGCTAAGGCCGCAGGATCTTAACTCGCTATAAAACATGATGTAGAGACGGATATATCCGTCTCTACGAAATAGGAGATACATTTATGGCAAGTATTTTTTCAAGAATTGTGAGCGGGGAGATTCCCTGTTATAAAATTGCAGAAAACGATCAGTTTCTGGCTTTTCTTGATATAAATCCTCTGGTAAAGGGACATACGCTTGTTATTCCCAAAATGGAAGTTGACTATATTTTCGATCTTTCTGATGATGAGTTGGCGTCATTAATGGTATTCGCCAGAAAGGTTGCATTGGTGATAGGTAATGTTATGCCCTGTAAACGGGTTGGATTAGCTGTTATCGGATTGGAAGTACCTCATGCACATGTCCACCTTGTGCCTATCAACGGTATTTACGATATCGACTTTAAACAGCCGAAGTTGAAAATCTCAACGGAAGAATTTTTAGAAATTGCAGAAAGGATCCGGGCAGGGCTTTAACGAACCTTGCCCGGGTTTTTCCGGACGTACTCTTCCCAGGATTTCACACCGGGTGCCGCAATTGGACGGTCATTCTGGAAATGATGGCACAGCGCTACCGAGATTGCGTCTGTAGCATCCAGGTGTTTAGGAAGTTCGACTAGTTTCAGGAGCTTTCCTACCATCATGGCAACCTGTTCTTTAGATGCATTTCCATTGCCTGTAATGGATAGCTTGATTTTACGCGGAGCATATTCAAACACCGGAATACCCCTGTTAAAAGCCGGGGCAAGGGCCACTCCCTGTGCTCGCCCGAGTTTTAACATCACTTGGATGTCCTTACCATAGAATGGAGCCTCAATCGCAACTTCGTCCGGAGAAAATTCGATGATAAGGGCATTAATTCCCCTAGTATGATGTGGTCCTGGCTCATTTTCTCTTTATTGTTACCGGGATAAGTTGCTGGATCAGAATTCCGCCGACAATAAAAGCCAATCCGGTCGGCGTAGTCCTATTGATTTTTTCCCCAAGGATTAAATGTATGAAGAACAGTGCAATGAACGGTGAAATAAACACCAGGTTACTGATCCTTGCGTTGTTTTTAGAGTTCCCAAGGGCTGTCAGCCAACAAACAAAACCAATGGCCATCTCAGTAAGTCCAACATAAGCGGCGGGTATAACCGATAGGTTCCATGTCAACTGTTTCGGTGAGATCAGCAAAGCGATCCCGGTAAAAGCGCTGCCGAAAAAGAAGTTTAGTGTGATTTTGATAATCTCAGGACGGGAATCTCTTACATTATAAATCCAGAAGGTTGCCCAAATAATGGAACTAGCCAGTGCAAGAATTACGCCGACTGGCTCGTTGACAGGGGTGTTGAAAATATTTCGTCCCTGGGAGCTAATGACCACAACTCCCGTAAAGCTAATCAGGATTGCAGCAAATTCAACTGGCCTGATCTTTTGATGGAGGAAAGGAACGGATAAGAGCACCAGCATAACCGGCCAGGTGTAGTTTAGCGGTCCTGCGATCTGGGCAGGAAGAACACTATAGGCACTCAGGAGGATCAGATAATAGAGAAACGGATTCAGAAACCCGCCAAAGGCTGAGCGTATCAGGTTTTTTGGAGTGCTTTTCAGGAGTTCGCCGGTTTGTTTCCTGATGGCCAACACCACCACAAGAAACATCCAGGCTACTGTTGATGCAATAAACAGAAGTTGGATTAAATCCATTCCACGGAGAGCCAGCTTGAAGGCAGTGCCTGCGGTTGACCAAAGGATAATCGCGGTCAATGCAAACAGGTATATCGACCGCTGTTTCATCCTTTTGATTTGGGGCAATCATCCAGTGCAGGATCGTCGGGTGTACCATTGATTATGGAATCAAGGATGATCAGCGCATCATCATTTTTGTGCATGAATATCAGGTAGTCGGCATTTGCTAACTTCAAAAGTATTGATTGGGTGGAATCTTTGTCGGAAATATTCTCCCGGATCAGGATTGATAATTCCATGGCATCGTTGGCATTTGGTTTGGATGTACTCCCTTTCAGGATATCTAGCTGTGCAAGAGCCCATTTGTAATTCCCTGTAAACCATGAGAGCTGTGCTTTTCTGTACCGGGCAGCGGATCCTTCAGGATTGTCGGGGTTCTCCATATCCACCATACTGTATACCAATGAAGCTTCCCATGGATCCCCGGAACTGTTTTCCGGGTAGTGCTAATGCCTCTTCGATTGTTGCTAATCCCTGGGAGAAATCGTCCAGCTGAAAAGCCTGGATATGTGCAAGCTCAATGTATATGGGATCTGATACGCTTTCCCTTCCAAGATCGGTAATGGTTTTGCGAAAATCCGCAGCCAGGTTACTCCATTCACCTGGTTGAGTACCTGGTGTGTTTCTCAATTTATAGGACAAGGTGAGTAGATATTCAATCCTCGCAAGGTTATAAATAGCCTGGCGACTTGGACCCGTTGGACCTCTGCCGATCACGTAAAGATATGCGGTAATGGCAGCATCCAGATCTCCGGCATCGACTGAGATACGGGCGATCTGGAGTAATTTGTCAGGAGATGCCTGGTTGCGGCGATCCATTGCGATGGCTTGTTCAACGGCTTCAGTGAATTTTTTCTCCTCTGATAATACCCAGACCAGCATTTCATAGAAGGTTGGAATACCCGGCCACTGCTGTATAAAACTATACGTTTTTTCTCTGGTCAGCTGAAGGAGGTTCTGATCGACATCGTTGGTCAATGCGTTCTGAATCATGATCTGCACCGTGGGAACATATTTGGGGTCGGTGAGGATAAGATTATAATATTCTTCGAGCATCTCCGGGAACCGCCGTTCAGCATAATAGACATTTGCCAGTTCCATCCTGAATTCATTCGGATTTCCCATAATTTTCCGGCCGAGTTCATAAACCATCTCGGAGTACTGGAATTTGAGGTAGGAGGAATAGATGTTCCCCAGGTTTATGATTCCGGCAACCGACTGGGGAAAGTGCTTAAGCGGTTCATTGTATGCATCTTCTGCTTTTTTACTATCGCCCGAGGCTTCAAATATATAACCAAGCTCGACATTCAGGTTGACCTCCTGGGATTGTCTGATCGCCTTCCTGACCGTTTTTATTGCGGTATCGTAATCGCGGGACTCGATCAGGCAATTGACGTAATAATGAAGATAGGTTGAAACTTCGTTTTCCTCATACATGCGTAAAAACAGAGGTGCAGCTTTCTCATAATCGCGTTGGTTGTAATATTCGAATGCAAGCTTTGAGGTATTGTCCTGAGCTAAACCCGACTGAAGTCCAAGAATCAGAATAAATCCAGTGAGGAAAATTTTCATAACCTGATACGGTCGAAACCGGTATAGGGATGAAGTATTTCAGGGATAATTATTTCGTTTCCATGCTGGTTATTCTCGAGCAAACCCGCTACGATCCTGGGCAATGCCAGGGCACTGCCGTTGAGTGTATGAGCAAGCTGGGTACGTTTGTCGCCTTTATCACGGAACCTTAATTTCAACCGGTTAGCCTGGAACGACTCAAAGTTGGACACAGATGAAACCTCGAGCCAGCGGCCTTGACCTGCTGCAAAAACTTCGAAGTCATAGGTCATTGCCGAGGTAAAGCCCATGTCACCCCCGCAGAGACGGATGATCCGGTACGGGAGTTCAAGGAGATTGACTAATGATTCCACATAAGCAACCATTTCATCAAGACCGGCGTATGAATTATCCGGATGGCGCACCTGCACGATTTCGACTTTATCAAACTGGTGCAAACGGTTCAATCCGCGTACATGACTGCCCCAGGATCCGGCTTCGCGCCGGAAACAAGGGGTATAAGCCATGTACTTAACGGGTAATTGGTCGGCCGCGAGGATTTCATCGCGGAAGATATTAGTTACCGGGACTTCGGCGGTTGGGATCAGGTATAAACCATCTGCCTCAGAGCGATACATCTGAGCTTCTTTATCGGGCAGCTGGCCTGTCCCATAAGCTGAATCTTCATTAACCATAATGGGGGGCTGCACTTCGGTGAATCCTGCCTTTAAGCCCTGGTCGAGGAAAAAGTTAATCAATGCGCGTTGCAGGCGGGCCGCTTCCCTCTGATAAACTGGGAATCCCGCACCAGTAAGTTTCACACCAAGCTCAAAATCAATCAATCCCGATCCGGCGAGCAGGTCCCAATGCGGTTTTCTGTTAATATCCGGTTCAGGGATGATGCCCCCGGAACGGATTAACTGGTTATCATCTGCAGTTTTTCCTGCCGGAACCAACTCATGTGGAAGGTTAGGTAATTGAACAACCATCTCCTGCAGTTGGAGATCGATCAAGGCATGTTCCTCCTTAAGAACCCTGTTCTGTTCTTTGATTTCGAAAGTCTGGTTCTTTGCAGCTTCAGCTTCATGGTTTTTGCCTTCCTTATAGAGTTGGCCGATTTGCCTGGCCAGATTATTCAGGTCGGCCAACTGGATGTCGATCCGGGTTTGAAGTGCACGGCGTTTTTCGTCGGCTGACAGGATGCGGCCAATGATCTGAGTTGCATCAAAGTTCTTGATTTTCAGTCGTTCGATGATGAAATCACTTTGTTCCTGGATGAGTTTAAGGGGAAGCATATATAGTAGATTTTGAAGGCTCTAAAATAAGAAATCTCCTGAACTATACCGTTACCGGGATAATTCAGGAGATTCCCTGATAAGACGGGTAACGTTTATTCGTTTCCTTCAGGAAGAACTGAAACGTATGAGCGATCGTTTTTCTTGCGCTGAAAGGTAACTGTGCCATCTTCAAGGGCAAACAAGGTATGATCCCTGCCAATTCCTACGTTAAGGCCCGGATGGTGTTGGGTTCCACGTTGGCGAACAAGAATGTTACCGGCTTTTGCCGCTTGTCCGCCGTAAATTTTTACTCCCAGCCGCTTGCTTTCCGATTCACGTCCGTTTCGGGAGCTACCTGATGCTTTCTTGTGTGCCATAATCCTGAGTATTATCGATTAACCAAGAATAATGTCCTGTATTTGAATTTGGGTGAAATTCTGACGATGACCGTTCAGCTTCTGATAACCTTTTCTGCGTTTCTTCTTGAAAACCAGAACCTTATCACCCCTTAAATGAGTTAAAATCTTTGCTGCGATTTTTGCACCTTCAACAACCGGATTTCCGACCTGAACCTTGCCTTCATTATCGATGAGCAAAACCTTTGCAAACTCCATGTCTGTTCCTTCCTCTGCGTCCAACCTGTGAACGTAAACCTTCTGATCTTTAACCACCTTGAACTGCTGTCCGGCTATGTCAACTATTGCGTACATCACGAATAAATAAAATTACAGATATCATTTGGGTCTGCAAAGGTAGAAAACATATTCCTATTTTACAAAGCTGCCGGGTTTATATTTATTTGATACATTTACGGAAAATCACGAAACATGGGGAATAAGGTGAAATTGCGGGTTATGGGCCTGACTTTCAGTCAGACGCAGACTGGTAGTTACGCTCTGGTTTTGGCAGAGGAGTCGGGCAAAAAGAGAATCCCGATCATGATAGGAGCTTTTGAAGCTCAGGCCATTGCCCTTCATCTGGAAGAACTTAAGCCTCCGCGACCATTAACGCACGATCTTTTTCTGAGCTTTTCGAGAGCCTATGGCATAGAACTGAAAGAGGTACTGATCAGTAAGCTGGATGAAGGAATTTTTTACTCTGAATTAGTCTTTTTTCATGACAATGAAATCGTCAGGATCGACTCACGTACCTCAGATGCAGTTGCCCTTGCTTTGCGTTTCAAATGTCCGATCTATACAACCGTTGAAATTCTCGAAAAGGCTGGTATTATTCTGGAAGATAAAGGGGAAATAGAAAAAGACATTGAAGAGGAATTATCAGGCGGCGAGGATCCCATCGAATCCAAAACACAGGCAGAACTGGAGGATATGCTGTCGCAGGCTATAGTCAACGAGGATTATGAAACTGCTTCACAGATCCGTGATGAAATGAAGCGCCGTCATGGCAGGAAAGGATAACCTATCTTATGAAAAGGATATGGTATCTCTTATTGGCTCTGACAGCTGTTGTTTTCATGGGAGGCCTGTTCGGTCAGGCAAAAGGTCACCGCCTTCACGGGGATGACGGAATAGAACTCAGTGCAGCGTCGAGGGGTCCCCGCCTTCGCGGGGATGATAAGGTAATTACTAGTCAGGGGACCGGCCGGTCGGTGGAGCAAATAAAAAAGGTTAGCGATACGCCTCATATTAAGTTTGTTAGTATTGCCAGAGGATTTCTTGGGCTTGGTGCATTAATTTTCATAGCCTGGATCTTTAGTGCCAACCGGAAAGGTATTTCCTGGAAAATAGTTTTGATCGGGCTAGGCATCCAATTACTATTGGCCATTGGTGTACTGATGATCAGGCCGGTGCAACAGTTTTTTGAAGTTGCCGGCAAGATTTTTGTGACAGTGATGGATTTTTCCCGATCAGGCTCCCAATTCCTGTTCGGATCGCTTTTGGATATCAATAAATTCGGCTCGATTTTCGCTTTTCAGATATTGCCAACAATTATATTTTTCTCAGCATTAACCAGTTTGCTTTTTTACCTGGGGATAATCCAGAAAGTTGTCGGGGTGTTGGCCCGGCTTTTATCTAAAGCGTTCAGGATTTCGGGAGCCGAGAGCCTGGTTGTTACCGGTAATATTTTTCTCGGGCAGCTAGAAGCTCCGCTGATGGTTAAAGGCTATCTGGAAAGAATGAACCGCTCGGAAATCCTGCTGGTGATGGTCGCCGGGATGGCCACCATTGCGGGTGGAGTAATGGCCATATATATTGGTTTTTTAGGCGGGGATAATCCGCTGCAAAGATTGCTCTTTGCCAAACATTTGCTTGCAGCTTCCGTAATGGCGGCACCGGGTGCGGTTGTGATTGCAAGGATATTGTATCCTCAGGGGGAAGTAAGTAATGTGGATAAAGATTTCGATAAAGGTACTTTCGGCGACAATGCACTGGATTCCATTGCCAAAGGAACATTTCAGGGATTGAAAATGGCTGCCGGTGTAGGTGCCATGCTGTTGGTTTTCCTTGCATTTATTGCCATGATAAACTTTGTATTCATTAAGATAGGATCATGGACTAATCTCAATCCATGGATCAATGATGTTACCGCCGGCCATTACCAAAACCTCAATCTTCAGCTCATACTTGGTTATCTTTTTTCACCACTGATGTGGCTGATCGGGGTTTGCCCGCAGGATATGGCGCTGGTTGGCCAGCTGGCAGGCGAAAAGCTGGTTACCAATGAATTTGTGGGATATATCAGTCTCGCATCACTGAAGGATGCCGGTGCATTTTTTCAGGATAAGTCGATTATCATGGCTACCTATATGTTATGCGGATTTGCAAACTTTGCGTCCGTGGGGATGCAGATCGGCGGTATCGGGTTATTAGCCCCGGGCAAGCGAAAATGGCTATCGGAGTTTGGAATGAGAGCCCTGCTCGGAGGCACCTTGGTTTCTTTACTCTCTGCAACAATTGTTGGCATGATAGTAGGATAAATTTTAAGTAATTGATTATGCATCAATACCTGAAGCTGCTCGACTATACTCTTAATAACGGAGTCCGGAAGGATGACCGCACGGGAACGGGTACGCTGAGTACCTTTGGATATCAGATGCGATTTAATCTTGAGGATGGATTTCCATTGCTAACCACTAAAAAGCTGCATCTGAAGTCAATAATTTTTGAATTGTTGTGGTTTCTTCGGGGGGGCACCAATACCAAATTTCTGACTGACAACGGAGTGAAGATCTGGAATGAATGGGCAGATATTGAAGGGGAGCTTGGACATATTTATGGATATCAATGGAGATCCTGGCCCGGTTATCATGGCGAATCAATCGACCAGATTTCCCGTGTCATCGAATCTATCCGAGTGAACCCGGATTCCAGGAGGCATATTGTTAGTGCATGGAACGTTGCTGATCTTGGCAATATGAACCTGCCTCCCTGCCACATACTGTTCCAGTTTTATGTCGCCGATGGAAAGCTTTCCTGCCAGCTGTATCAGCGGAGTGCTGACATTTTCCTCGGGGTGCCTTTTAATATTGCATCGTACAGCATTTTACTGATGATGGTTGCCCGGGAGACAGGACTCGTCCCGTTTGAGTTTATTCATACTCTCGGGGATGCGCACCTTTACCTTAACCATGTTGAGCAGGCACGCACACAGCTCTCCCGAGAGCCTAAACTGCTTCCAAACCTTAAACTGAACCCTGATAGGTTTAAAGTCCTGGATTTCGAGTTCGGCGATTTCGAACTAACCGGTTACGACCCTGATCCACATATAAAAGCCGAGATATCAGCATGAACCTGGCCTCGGGTAAGCCCATATCGATTATAGTGGCCGTTGCCCGGAATTGGGCAATTGGTTTGAATAACCAGTTGCTCTGGCATATTCCGGAAGATTTCAAATGGTTTAAGAAATATACGGCCGGCCATTCCGTGGTGATGGGCCGGAGAACCTGGGAATCGCTTCCGCTTAAGCCGCTCCCGGGTCGAAAAAATGTGGTGATCACAGATGATCCCCGCGATTGTTTCCCCGGCACCGTTTGTGTCGGTTCAATCGAAGAGGCTGTTAATCAGATGGATGCCCATGAAGAGAACTTCATTATTGGCGGAGGAATGGTGTACAGGGAGTTTTTGCCAATGGCACAAAAGGTTTATCTGACGGTTGTTGACAGGGATTTTGATGCGGATATTTGGTTTCCGGAACTAGATACCAGGGAATGGAAGGAAGTCTTTCGCGAAGAGCACCTGGAAAAGGAACCCGGATATACTTTTCTGATATTTGAAAGGAATAGCTAGCCGGCTTTCAAGCGGTTAGCCGTAATTTTCGAAATCTTTTGCTCGGCCAGGTTTTTCGTGATCCGTATATTTGGCTGTTTATCCGATGGGTTTTCATACATCACATCGATCATGATGGATTCACAAATGGAACGTAGTCC
>JAPLDV010000105.1 GCA_026391235.1 Bacteroidia bacterium
TTGTCGGTTGTCGGTTGTCGGTTGTCGGGAATATCAGGATCCAAAGTTAGGATTTCGGAACGGAAAAAATGTCCCGAAATGGAAAACCATTTTGGCTGTATGCTATTCCTTTATTAACTTTGAGTAAGTTTAACCAATAACTTTGCATTATGACCGATCTTGAAAAGTGGGGAATACTTCACCGGCTGGGACAGGAACTGTTCAGTCTGGAGCCCTGGAAGTATCTTTATGAAACCGACATTTTCGGCATCAGGAGTCCGCTTACCGGGAAGGATTACTTTATCAGCATTATGGGCAGCAACCACGAAGTGTATGCCCTTTCAGCCTATGAAGGTTCCGAGGCTCTGGGGAGATTCTGGAATTTGGAGAACAGCGCAGGGGTCCTTGGTGCAGACGCGATCCTGACGATTCCGCATTTCATCATATCTCTTGACGACCGGGATATAGTTCCTGATGACCAGGTAAAGATCATCAGGGAGCTGGGCATTACTTACCGGGGCAAAAAGGCATGGCTGACTTTCAGCCGGATCGATGCCGGCTTTTTCCCGGCAACACCGGCTGGAGAACAACTGAACGAATTGCAGGTTATTCTGGAACAATCGTTTGATGTCCTGAAAAGGGTGAAAGATGATCCATCGTTTATTCATTCCGATGGTGATCCCGAAGATGATTACCTGTTCAGGGAAGCTGCGGCTGCCGGTGAAATACCCGAATGGAAAGATGTGCACCGCGGGATCACCATGGAGAAAGTCAGGATATCCTATGAATTTGATCCGGCCTTGATCCCGCTTATGCAATCCATGATGAATCACAGAATACCGCTGCAGGCCGACCTGGTATTGCTGCCCAGGCCGGTTCACGAGAAAGGCAGCCGGCCCTATTTCCCGGCAACGCTTTTTCTGGTTGACGGTAAATCCGGCATGATCCTGGGTGCGGAAATTATTCCTCCGAAACCTGATTATCATTCCATCCTGTCGAGGATACCACAGACTTTGCTTAAGATGCTGACCCGTGCAAAAGCTTGCCCGGTCACCATAAAATACCGGCATCCCGACCTGGAAAGCGCCCTCGAATTTATTGCCGGGAAAACCAATATTAAGCTTGAATACTCACCAAAACTTCCGGCGCTCGACAAAGCCCTGCGATCGTTTAAGGATAGCCTGGGGTGATCACAGCGTTATCGGTTGTCAGTTATCGGTTGTCAGTTGTCGGTTGTCAGTTGTCAGTTGTCAGTTATCGGTTATTGGCACATTGGTAAATTGGCACATTGGTAAATTAGCACATTGGTTTATCTTTAGCGCAAAATAAACCTGCCATGAAAAAGTCAATTCTTCTCATTTCTATCATTCTTAACTTTCTTAACGCTTATGCGTTCGGACAGGATACGCAATATGTGCGCAAACAGCTGATCAGGCTCTGCGGACCGGACATGCACGGGCGAGGCTATTACAAGCACGGCGACGGTATTGCTGCCAAATACATTGCGGATCAGTTTAAGCAACTCGGGATCAAATCGTTTCAGGAAGGATATCTCCAGCCATATTCATTCAATATCAATACCATCAACCAGGCGATGGTAAAGTTTAACGGCAAGGAACTGAAGTTCAACAGCGAATTTGTGGTCAGCCCTTACAGCGGATCAGTCAGTGGCACCTTCAAGCCGGTTATGATCAACGCCTCCCTGATGTCGAATGCTGATAAGTTCATGGAAGCCGTTAATGCAGTACCGGTTCCCAGGGTGGTCGTTCTGGATTCGACGGGATTGAAGAATCCCGGCCTGTTCAGGTTCATCAAAGGCATGGCCACCGGTAACCAGCTTGGCATAGCGGCCCTCATAGAGGTGTTTGCGGGCACCCCCGGCACCTATCCCGGCCGGTCGCAAATGAAAGTTGCACACATTGAGGTCGGCCGCAAATCGGTTCCGGATACCCTGAATGAGGTGGAGCTGAATGTCATCAATGAATATAACGAGAATTATCCCACTCAGAATGTCATCGGATATTTGCAGGGACAGACCGACCAGTACATTGTATTTACCGCTCATTACGACGGATACGGTTCCTACGGCGAAGGGAACTATAACGCTGCTGCAGAGGACAATGCCAGCGGAACGGCAATGGTGATGGACCTGGCCCGGCATTACATGCATGGCAAAAAGCCTTACTATTCAGTGGCTTTCATGCTGTTCAGCGGTGAGGAGGTCGGGCTGATGGGCTCGAAAAACTATGTCGCGAATCCATTATTCCCGCTCGATAAGATCAAGCTGGTCATCAATCTCGATATGGTGATGACAGGACAGGACGGCGTGATCCTTTTTGGCGGCAACGGCAGGCCGAACGAGGCTTCCATTGTTCAGAAGATCAACGAGGAAAAGCAGTACATGAAAAATGTGGATAACAGGGACGGCACTGCCAACAGCGACCACTATCCCTTTCAGGAGAAGGGCATTCCCGCCATATTTTTCCTCACCAAGGGGCCGTCGGGCCATGGTCACGGTCCGGATGATACCTATGATAAGCTCCCGCTGTATGCCTATGAAAACCTGTTCAAGCTGGTGGTTGCGATACCGGAGGAACTGAGGAAGCAGGAGATTAGGTAAGGCGCAAGGCGCAAGGCTCAAGGCTCAGGTAAGGCTCAAGGCTCAAGGCTCAAG
>JAPLDV010000600.1 GCA_026391235.1 Bacteroidia bacterium
AGGAAATAAACCGCCTGGTTACCGATGCTCTGGCTTATTTGTTGCTTACACCGTCTAAAGATGCTGATAAAAATCTTGTAAGAGAGGGTGTGCAGCGAGAGAAGATAAAGTTTGTTGGTAATATCATGATTGATACACTACTTAACAACCTGGGGAAAGCACGCCTTTGTAAGCCATATGAAAAATTCGGAGTAAAAGAGAATAATTATATTTTTGTCACATTGCACAGACCATCTAACGTTGACAACAAAAAGTCGTTGACGGCAATCGTGAAACACCTGACTGATCTTTCTAAAAAGATACCGGTTATTTTTCCCATGCACCCGCGCACCAGAAAAAACCTGATAGAATTTGATTTGCATGACAGAATTGCCAAAGCAAAAAGCATGATCGTCTGTGACCCGATTGGCTATCACGAAACAATCGGTCTAGTGGATCAATGCGCTTTTGTTCTGACGGATTCTGGCGGATTACAGGAGGAAACAACCGTACTTGGTATTCCCTGTCTGACATTACGGCCAAATACCGAGAGACCAGTCACAATAACGCAAGGCACGAATCAACTGACATCTCTGGCTGCGCTGAAGAGCGATCTTGCCAAGTTGATCAGCGGTAAATATAAAAAAGGCCGCATTCCCGAACTGTGGGATGGCCATACAGCTGAACGTATTGTTGAAATTCTTGTTGGACCAATGTAGGCAGTTATCATTTACCAGTCACCGTTACCTATTGTATTGCCACCTTTATTACATGGCATCGTCCTTTGAAGACTTAGAAGAGCTTTGCAAAACTTTAGAAATATCAACAGATATCAATTTATATAAATATTGTTATCTTTGAATAATTAATATTTTTATTGAGAAAATAATGCGTCAAGAACCGAAAAGAGGCACTTAGTTGTGCAAAGCCCTCATAACGTGGATAATTACAGCAAATGCGATTGGATGGATTGGCTAAGAGGGTATGCGGTTCTGATGATTATTTTCCATCATTGGATATCTTTTCTTTATAAACAAACGAATGTAGAAATTATTGATAAATTAGTAGACCTACTTTATACGTATTCGGGAAACAGCATTCATCTTTTTTTTGTACTCAGTGGAGCCGGATTGGCGGTTTCCTTTTTTACGAAACCCGTGCAATGGAACAAATGGTTTATTAAAAGAATGCAAGAATTTTTACGAACCCGCGCATAATTTCAACTTAAGTTTGTGGTTTATTCCCAACATAGTCGGATTATATTTAGTTTTCCCAACTCTAATTACCTCTTTTTCTAAAATGAACAGATTCGGATTTTTATTTATAACTCTATGTGTATCATATTGTTCTATCGTTTTGTTTATGCTTATGGGTTTGAGCGTGATCCATCAAAATTCTGTATTTTTATTCTTTATTTTTGAATTTACATTTGGAATATACATAGGATATCGCTCAGTGTTTCTACCGATTAATGAAAGCACGAAAAAGATGATCTTGTTACTCCTGCTTGGATTTTTATTCTACAGTATTTCTTATTATCTTGTAATGAAAACTTCTTGGGGTGGCAATTTCAACAAACCATTCACTTCGCTGGGATTATTCTTTATCACGTTTCCCTTGTTTTTTGGTATATCTCGTCTTTTTCCGATGCTCTTCACATATTTTAAGAAAATCAGTTCGGCCAGCTACTATATGTACCTGATTCATTTTCCCATTGTTTTTTATTTCCTAAGACCTTTTAAAGACTGCTTTCCGGACAATATTTCTATACGTCTAATATCATTTATTATTACTTATATGGTTTTTTGCTGGATTGTTTATTGGGTAAGTAGAAAAGCAGAATATATCGTCAATAAATTAATTAAAAAAGTAACAATGCCCTTTGATCCGGCATTGTCGCATTAATCCTGATTGGAGTCTTGTGTAAAGGTCTCCCAAAAAACGAAAATCGTGAACTATGAACCGTAAATTGTCATCCGATACCCTAGAAACCGTAACATTGAAACTATTTGAATATTGCCGGGTGAATAACTGGGCAGGGCATGATCCATACGATGCCCTTAATAGTGAACTATTCAAGCACCTGCCGTTTCTTGATTTTTGGCTTCCACGTTTGGCACTGACACAGTTATTAAAAAGAAGCCCCATCAATTTTCGTCCCCTGTTAATGATCCCAAAAACTCAAAACCCCAAGGCACTGGCACTTTTCCTTATGGCTTTTTTGAAATTGCCCCAAAAAGGACAATTCGAGCAGGGAAATAGCATAGAAATGATGATTGAAAGCATTAAAACCCTGCGGTCACCCGACACCCCATATTGGTGCTGGGGTTACAGTTTCCCATGGCAGGGGCGTTCCGTCCTCGCTCCCAGAGGAGAGCCAAATATTGTTTGCACTGTTTTCGTCGCCAACGCTCTGACAGACATATACGAAAAGAATCATGCCACGGATTGTCTAACGATGGCCACCAGCGCCGCGGAATATTTATTAAACGAACTATACTGGTCAGAGGGCGATAATGCCGGATTCAGCTATCCCCTACCCTCTTTTCAGACGCGCGTGCATAACGCCAATTTCTTAGGTGCAGCCCTTTTCTGTCGGATATACAAACATACCGGTGAAAAGAAATATCTGGAACCTGCGTTGAAAGCGGCGCGATACTCGGCATCTATGCAGCATCCCGATGGCGGCTGGGATTACGGCGAACAGGACAAACAAAACTGGATAGATAATTTTCATACGGGTTATAACCTTGATGCGTTGCGGATGCTCTGCAATTACTTAAATACGGATGAATTTGAACCGCACATTCGCCGAGGTTTTAAATTCTACAGGGATCACTTTTTCCGGGAAGATGGAGCGCCCAAATATTTCCATAATAAAACCTATCCCATTGATATTCATAGCGTGGCACAAAGCATCATCACGCTGATCGAATTTCGAGACCTTGATCAGAACAATATTGCGCTTGCCCACCGTGTTTTAGAATGGACTATGGCTAATATGTGGGATGACCGCGGATATTTTTACTATCAGGTAACACCTTACTATAAAAACAAAATATCATATATGCGTTGGTCACAAGCCTGGATGCTTTTGGCGCTGGCGACATTGCTAAGATATAGTGACTAGTCGGCAAACTTATAAATCCTTTAATATTGCACCTTGTACATGATCTACGTTCTAATCACACCAGCACGTAATGAAGCTGCATTTATTGATTTA
>JAPLDV010000704.1 GCA_026391235.1 Bacteroidia bacterium
GACGAACTATTGACGGGTTTGCCGATTATAAGCACACCTTCTCTGTTGACCATAATTTTGGCATTATCGCAGGTTTCAGTAACCAGATCTCCACAAGCAGGTCAACATCAGCCGATGCTTCCGTAAACGACAGGGGGGCCAACTCGACAAAACCGCTTCCACGGTTCAATGATTATTTACGTCCCAATATCTTCGGAGCAAATGATGTGACGGGTGGTGGTGGATTTTATGAAGAAGCGTTTTCTTCTTTGTTTACCAGGGTTAATTATGATTATAAAGATAAATACCTGTTTATGGCATCTATCCGGCGTGATGGATCTTCAAAATTTGCCCCGGGCAATCGTTATGGTATTTTCCCGGCAGTATCCGCAGCTTGGCGCGTTACCGAGGAGTCGTTTATGAAAAATCAGCGCCTGTTTGATGATTTAAAACTCAGGTTAAGTTATGGCGTTTCGGGTAACGACCAGATAGGAAATTACTCCTGGCAAGGGACTGCTAATTTTGGAGGTTCTCAGTATATTTATGGTCCGGCAGGAAACTCTGCAGGTTCTGTAATTACAGCATATCCGTTATCTATTGAAAATCCGAATCTTAAATGGGAGACCAACGAGCAATACAATGCGGGAATTGACTTTAGCATTCTTAAAAACAGGATTCAATTGACGGTTGATGCTTATATCAGAAATACCAAAGATATGTTACTCTACCGGCCATTGCCTGCCGAAAATGGAATATCCCTTTTTATTATGGACAATATTGGAGATGTGACCAACAAGGGTCTTGAACTTTTTTTGACCACAACCAATATAAAGAGTGGCGATTTTACCTGGACCACCAACTGGATCCTTAACAAAGTGTGGAACAAAGCTACCAAAATATATTCCGAAACCGGCAAAATGACACTTGAAAGCGGTGCTTACGATATGGTCTGGATTATTGAGGGAGAAGAGATGTTCCAGATTTATGGATATAAAAATATAGGGGTTTTTAAAACGGCAGACGAACTTACAAAGTATCCAAGGCCCCGTGGTTCAAAAATAGGTGATCCAATTTATGAAGATGTTAATAAAGATGGCGAATTAAATTCCGACGATTATCAGAAAATAGGCAAAGCCTTACCAAATTTTACCTTCGGATGGTCAAATACTTTTAGTTTCAAAAATCTGGATTTCAGCTTTGTGCTTGATGGAAGTCAGGGAGCTTCAAAATATCTACCGGCATTCAGGAATCAAAACTGGGTTTCGCCTATAGAAGGTAACTTGTGCAAATATATTTATGACAGAGCAGGAACAGTTTATGGAGCGCCTAACCTGGACTATACAGGAAACAGGCTCGAGAGATGTTCTTATGACGTATTTGATGCTTCTTATGTTAGGATTAAAAACCTGACCATAGGTTATACTATGCCGGAACGTATTTGCAAATTTTTATCTGTTAGCGGAATTAGGCTGGCGGTGAGTGCTGAGAATCTCTACACCTTTACCAGTTACCCGTGGTACAGCCCACAGGCTAACTTCTATGGCGGTGCAGCTGGCAGCGCCCAGTTTGGCGTAGATTACGGGTCATATCCACTGGCAAGATCTTTTTCCTTTGGCCTCAACCTGACTTTTTAATCATTAACTTATTATTAGAAAATTATGAAAAATTTAATTAATAAAACAATCATATTTGGTCTGATGTTAGTGCTGGCCACGGGTTGCGAAAAGGATTTCCTTAACAGAAGTGATCCCGGAGTTTTAACTTTCGATAAACTCTATCAAACCAAAGAAGATTTTACTGCAGCTTTAGCCGGATGTTATCAGTCAATAATGGGTCCGGCCACGACTAATGTTTATCTTGGCGATATCACAGGTGACAATATTTACATTTGTGCATTTCAACCATCAGGAGCTATGCCTGATATCGACAAGCTTGTGGTAAGTGCACTCAATGAGGATCTGGATACTTACTGGTCGAATAACTACACCACTATTCAGCGGGTAAATCTGTTGCTTGATAAACTTGCGGCTTCTACTGTCGCGGAAAATGACAAAAAATTATTCGCTGCAGAAGCCAAATTTCTCAGGGCATATTCCTACTTTAATCTGGCACGCGTTTTTGGCGGGGTCCCGATATACGATAAAGTAATCGAGCTTCAAGCGATATATGATGTTCCAAGATCACCCGTTGAGGATGTTTATAATCTGATTATCAGTGACCTGACTGAAGCCAAGAACATCGACTCGTATCGCACCACTGCCGCAGATTTGGCAATGGCCGGAGGGAAAGCATCCACTGTGGCAGCAAAAACTTTGCTGGGGAAAGTATATTTATGGAAGAAAGACTTTGGCAATGCCGAGACAACGCTCGAGGATGTGGTTAAAAACAGTGGAAAGCAACTGGTTGATCTGTCTGTTTTATATGATCCCGATCAACCTTTTAACCAGGAGATTATCTTCAGTATCAATTACGACAGGGTCAGTAATTTTGGCAGCCCATTCGTTGAAGCCGCAATTCCCTATAATTCGCCTGTCGGGATCTATCCAAATGTAACACAATCAGGTGGTGCCGGAGCTTTTATGATTGAACCTTTTGCCGTTCAAAAATTTTCTCCAACTGACAAGAGGGCTACAGAACTGATTGATACATTGGCGTTTTCAAATCTTGGTATATTTGATACCAATATTTTTTCCCGCAAATATCTGGATACCCTCACCACATTTAATTATTGGTCAGGGGCGAATACCATCATTCTTCGCTATGCGGATGCTTTACTGATGTATGCCGAGGCGCTCAATGAAAACGGAAAGACGGGCCAGGCTTATCCATACATCAACCAGGTGAGGAACCGCGCAGGAATAGGAGATTTACCGGGAGGCTACTCGAAAGCACAGATGTTTCAGGCTTTGGCAGATGAAAGATCAAAGGAATTCCTGATGGAAGGGGATCGTTGGTTTGATCTCGTATACAGGGGATTAAGTTTCCTGAAGCAGGAAATGGAAAATTACTTTCCTAATGCTTATTTGTCTCAGAATAGGATACTCACGGTGAAAGATAATTGCCTGCTGTTCCCTATTCCGGATAAACAGAGACAGATAAAACCAATTTTAACACAGAATCCTGGTTATTAATTAGCCGCAAATCAAAGAACATGTTAAACTTCTAATCGAAGTTTAACATGTTCTTATTTCTCCAGGATGTTTAGAAGGCCTTTTAAACTTCCTTTCGTACCATCATTATGGCATCAAGTTTTATTGCCCGGTAATTTTATTTGATGAAGTCTATTACTTTTCAATTTCCCTTTAACAAGCTTTTCATTATTAATCTTTTATTTAGTGAGGGTCATTCAAGTGCCGGTAGGGATTCAATTGTTCATGCATATAAATTTATTAACTTACTTATGATTAGATTTTTAACTCTCATGGAACCCTATGTGATAAGAAATTAAAGGCGGAACATGAAATTAAACCTTATAAAAATGGACGCATTATTAAGAATCAAGATTATTTTATTAACATTTCCATTATTGTTTTTAAGTTGCTCACAGCTACAAAACAAAGGAGAAAGTGATAAGTTGCCACTCAAAACCGGTAATGAATGCCTGGACATTTTCCTGGCTGACGGCGACAGTATGATTATCAGGCCTCAACACCTGGGAATCGTGAACGGAATGGCATCGGTGGGAATCAGCCATGATTATGTGGGTGTTATAGACGGGTTATGGGCACCACCGTATGTAAGCTCAAATTTCTTCATTGAACCCCGCATCTTTGGGGAAAGAATAAAAACTGAACACTACACCTGGCTTCCCTTCCAGGCAAAACGAGCAGGAAGGTTAAAGGGTATCGCTGTCACATCAACCACTACCCTGATTTACGGGATGCGTGCGGGGATACTTACCTTAAACCTTAAAAACACCACAAGTGAAAAAAAAGAAATACCCGTTCAGTTTATTGCAAATGATCCTTCTACTTATAATAGCACATTGGACTATGTAAAGGAATGGGAGTTTTCTGCTCCAAAAAGCCAGAGTCCGGCAACGGATATTATTGACAATAAAGGCATTAACAGAGTCCAGGGAGAATATGCCGTCGCAATTGGAGGTGACCTTGCAGGGCTTTGGTGGGAAGAACTCACCAGACGTTTTCATGGAACGATAACACTCGGGCCGGGCCAGGAAAAAACTACAACTTTGGTTTTTTCTATTGGAATGACCGGGAATGCAATCAATGAAAGGGATGCTATCCTGGCAAATCCCGCCGAACACATAAAAAAAGCAACGGCTAATTATATTTCGCGGGTGGAAAACATTTTTTTCAGATTGCCCAGATTTTATTCCGACAACAAAGATCTGGAGCAGCTGTATAACCGCTCCCTAAGTATTTTTATAACAAATAAAGCAGAAGTTCCTGATTTTGTTGTGAATCCGCACTATGGAACCGGAGCCGTGAAGGGGGGATGCACTTGTAATTACCTATGGAACTTTGGACAAATAAGAGAAATACTGCCATTGTTGGACCCTGAAGCTGACAGAGCACATATACTTCAATATCTGCGGACAAATTGTGTGGACAAATATTTTGCTTTTTACCCGATGACCGGGGAACCCTTTGGTGCATGGTATCTGGTGAACCATGAAAAAATAACCGGACTCACCTATGACTATGTCAAACTCACTGGCGATGCTGATTTTCTGAATGTCAAAGTAAAGGAGGGGAAGTCTGTTCTGGACCTGATGATCGATTGTGCTTTGTTCGGCGATGATCTTACCAAACCGGTGGCACTTATTAATTATGCAAAATATGGATCGGTAAACAGCCATCTTGAACTCCGGCGAACCGGTCTGGGATTCGAATACAGCCATGTTATGCCCGATGCGAATGGCAGAAGGTACAGAACTTTTTTTAAGGTTTCGGAATTATGCAAGCTGGCCGGTAAACCACAGCCATTTATGATGGAACGGGCAGAACAACTTAAGAGTATACTCAAGAAAGAACTTTGGGATCCTGATGTTAAATGGTTCAGTTTTATTAACAGTAAAGGCCAGAAGGATGTCAGGTGGACCATCCAGATGTATAAACTGTTTGAGGGCAACGTTTTGGATGAGGAAGAAAAGCAGGGCTTGTTAAGCCACCTGAATGAAGAAGAGTTTTTCTCACCTTACGGTTTGCACAGCTTGTCGAAAAAGGATCCCGGATATGACCAGGTTGATGTAGATAACGGTGGTGGTGGAATATGTACTTCCTTTCCCCCGCTGATTGCTGAATTTCTCTATAAAGGTGGAAATACGGAAGCTGCCGATGAGATAATGAAAAGACTTTTGTGGTGGGGGCGACGCATGCCCTATTTAGGCGACTCACAGGTTGCTAATGAGATTGACTACCGCCAGGATACTCCTTTGCAATCAGACATCGATACGGGATGCCTGGCACAATGTATATTGTTTGGAATGTTTGGTATTAATGCCGGCTTTGATGGTTCCATAACTATCAATCCCGCTAACACAAAGCTGGCCAATAAGCTTGAAGTCAGGGGATTGAAAATCCGCGGTAAGACCCTTGATATTTCTGTTACAGGAGATAGATACGAGGTCGTTTCAGGAGATAAAACCTTCAGGAATAATATAGGTGCTGCTACTGTGATTGAGGACTAGATAAATAAAGCCGGATCATGAAATAACAATAAAAAATACCTGATGAAGAAAGTTTTGTATGCCACAATCACTCTGATATTAAGCATTTCATGTTTGGATCGATCAAAACAGGAAAAGGTCTCATTTAGAAATGTTGCTGATGGGCAAAAAGTGGAGATATTTGTTGGAGAAAAACTGTTTACTTGTTACATTTATCCAGGCAATCTTGAAAAGCAGTCACTCTATCCGATAATCAGTGCATCGGGTAAGATCATTACAAGAGGATACCCGCTCAATCCGCGTCCTTTTGAAAGAGCAGATGCTCCTCATCAGCTGGGTCTGTGGTTTAACTATGGCAACGTTAATGGTCTTGATTTTTGGAATAACTCATACCTGGTTCCTGCTGATCAGAAGTCCCGATATGGATCAATTAAATTTCGGGAAATTTTAGGTCAAAACTCCAAAAGTGGAGAATTAAAGGTGAGTTCTGACTGGGTTGATGTTAATGGGAATATATTAATAAATGAAGAAACAAGCTACGTTTTTAGTGGCAGTTCAAATATGAGATCGATTGTTCGTACTACACTGCTGAGGGCAGTTCAAACCGTCACATTTAACGAATCTAAAGAAGGTATGCTGGCTATTCGTATGGATAGGGTTTTTGAAGAACCATATAAAAAACCATCAAAGCTTATTGATGCTAACGGAGTTGCATCTGAAGCGTTAACGATCAATAATGATGGACTTAATGGTGTTTATCACAATGCTAACGGCGCGGTGGGCACTGATGTTTGGGGTAAGAGAAGTTCGTGGGTGTCGCTGCGGGCGACAAAGGATAACGAGATTATTAGCATTACCATTTTCGATAACAAACAAAATCTAAACTATCCTGGATGGTGGCATGCAAGAGGGTATGGACTTTTTGCTATCAATAACCTTGGCGGTCGCGAATTTGATAAGAAAACAAGTGAAGTAAAAATAGTGCTGATGCCAGGTCAAATGTTGACTTTTAAGCACAAAGTTGTTATTGCCGGGGATTTAAGTGATAAGGCAATAAATAGAATAGCCAGTAACTTTAAGTAGGCATGATAATTACAACATTATTAAAATTTTAAACAATGGAAGATCAAAGGTTAAATTCGAGAAGAAAATTTCTGAAGAAAGCAGTGGCCGGGACGGTGATGGCGGCCGCGGTTCCAGGGGTATTTGCCGGCGAGCTGGTTAACAATCCAACTGTTATTCCAGCTTCGGCTAAAGGCGCAAACGACAGGTTGAGGATTGCAATTATTGGCGTACACGGCAGGGGCGGCAGCCAGATTCAGCAAATAATGGAAGTTTCCAGTCAGTCAAACGTGGAGATTGTCGCACTATGCGACCCTGATTTGGAAGTACTTAAGGAGCGTTCCGATGAGTATGAAAAAAAGTATGGGAAAAAAGTAGCCACTCTTCAAGATTTTCGCAGAGCCCTTGATGATAAAAGTATTGATGCTGTTACCATTGCTACCCCAAATCACTGGCATGCTCTTATGACCATTTGGGCGTGCCAGGCCGGTAAAGATGTTTACGTTGAGAAACCTGGAACTCATAACGTGCACGAGGGGCGCAAAATGATAGAGGCTGCCTACAAGTACAACCGTATCGTGCAGCACGGTGTGCAGCTTAGAAGCTCCATTGCCATTAGAGAAGCTGTAAAACACCTCGAAGAAGGCCTGATTGGTAGAGTTTATATGTCCCGTGGCTTGGTATTCAGGTGGAGGCCAGATATAGGAATTAAGGGTATTTCAAAAGTGCCAGATACTTTGAACTATGACCTATGGACCGGCCCTGCTCCAATGGCCCCATTTACCAGAGATTTGGTTCACTATAACTGGCACTGGCATTGGAACTACGGTAACGGAGATACGGGAAATCAGGGTATTCATGAAACCGATCTTTGCATGTGGGGCTTGGGTGTCAATTCATTACCTGAGCGTATTACCTCTATGGGTGGAAAATTCCTTTGGGACGATAGCAAGGAAACTCCAGAGATTCAAACTTCCATTTACCACTACCCGAAAGAAAAAAAGATTATTCAGTTCGAAGTACGCAACTGGTGCACCAACCTTGAGGATGGTGCCGGAGTAGGAAATATTTTCTACGGCGATAAAGGTTATATGGTAGTTAAAGGGTATGGTACCTACGAAACCTACCTGGGCGAAAAAAGGGAGAAAGGTCCGAGCCGCACTGAAGAAGGAGAATGTAATCTACACTTTATGAATTGGTTTGATGCCATTCGTGCTCGCGACATGAGCATTCAAAACGCTCCGGTGCAAACAGCCCACTTGTCATCTGCTTTGGCTCATCTCGGAAGTATTTCGTACCGTGTAGGTCGTCAACTCGACTTTGATCCGGTGGCCGAGCGTTTTATTGGTAGCGACATTGACGATGCCAATAATATGCTTACACGTGAGTACAGAGCTCCATACGTTATACCGGAAATTGTGTAAGAATATTTGCAAACTAAACACACCGTAATGAGAAACAATAGCATATCGCAAAATAAATGGCTTGCCATAATTATCATTGTCATAGGTTTTCTTGCATCAGGATGTAATCCAAAAGCG
>JAPLDV010000236.1 GCA_026391235.1 Bacteroidia bacterium
CATCGGGCCATTATTTTTCTTATACCTATGATTCAGACGGAAATATGCTCTCGGAGACCAATCCCAACGGAGCTTCGGTTCATTATGAATACGACCGGATGAACCGGCGGGTTAAGATCACCTCACCAATGGGTTATAAAACCTATTATCAGTATGATGGAATGGAGAATGTCACCCGGCGTACCGATCCGGAAAACAGGCAAACCAATTATTCATATGATCCGCTTAACCGCCTGATTTTAACGGCTTATCCAGCCGGAAGCATTGAAAGGGTTTATGACTCAAATGGTAATATGCAGAAAATAAGCAACATGGGTGTCGGATTGGGAGATATTACCGAGAGAACCTATGATGTCATGGACCGGTTGGCAACTGAAAAGATTTGGTATGGATTGTTCACAAAAACCGTTTCTTATGCTTATGATCCGGTAGGGAACATTATTAAAGTCACGGATCCGGATGGTAAAGAGATCAGTTATGCCTATGATGATCTCAATCAGCCCAAAAAGATAACAGGTTCATTCTCCGATGTTGCCGGATTATCGTACGATGCAGCCGGTTTATACAGCAGGGTTGATTTCCCGAACGGAGAGCGGAACCAGTCTGCCTACGACAAACTTAACCGGCTGCTCAGCAAAGAGACCCGGGATACTTCAAACTCCGTTATTTTCAGGTATGACTATAAATACAATCCTGTTGGGCAAATCGCTGAGGTCAGCCGCAATGGGATCCCTGAGGCTAATTTCAATTTTGATGCTGACGGCCGGCTGGTCAATGCAAACTACCCGTTCTCAGGAAAAAACATCCTGTACGGATATGATGATGCGGGGAACAGGTTGACCGAAGTGGATAAAGGGGCAGTTACCAGTTACGTGTATAATACTGAAAACAGGGTTGTCCGTCAGGTTCTTCCGGATCTCAGCTCCATCAATTACCAGTATGATAAAAATGGCAACGTGGTGCAAACCATCAGTAATTGGGGAACTGTGAATTATGGATACGATTATGAAAACCGGCTTATTTCTGTCAATTATCCCCCGGGTTCTGGCATTGTGATGACCCTTTACTCACCTGAAGGAAATCGTTTGGCCAAGGTTGAGTTGATCCGCAAAACTTATTATTACCCGACTCTGGTGGGAACTATCATTGAAATGGATGAAAACGGAAAAACCCTGAAACGCTTGAACCCGGGTATCAGCCAGGCTGATGTGACCGGCGATAATCCGGATATTATTTATCAGCATTGGGATGGGCGGCTGAGCACCAGTTTCTTTACCGGACACAGTATCGTTGCATCGGTTACTTTTGATTATTTTGGGGAGGTTCTTGAATCTTCGGGAAATCTGGACGAGATTGATCCTGCCCTTTATTGGACCGGCCTTAAAGTAGACGGGGGTACTGCTTATAATGCTGAACTTATCGGCACCGGATATGCTCCTGATATTAATCAGTACTTTGGAAACACCTCATTTGAGCCATGGAATATCCCAGGTGATATTTTTCTCTGGCTGGAGGATCTTAAAGGTCCGGAAACGCCAACCGATGGAAAACCGGTGAATGGCAGCGCACCGGTTACTCCGGGTGCAAAAAAAAAGAAGGAGGTTGAAGCTTGCGGCTACAGGGAGAACGTTTGGGAAACCACCGGATCAAAATGGGTTTATATCGGATGCTATGCCGATAACAACTATCTGCCTCAGAAAAGGCTGGTCTTTAAATATGAGAAAAAGAAACAGCAAAAAGAGGTTACCATTACCTGCTGGCGCGAAAAGGGACATCCCGGCCATCATGTGGATTCAGAACGCACGGAAACCGGAAGAACCAGGCTTGAGAGCTATAAACCGCCTTTTTACGAGTATAAAAAATCCGGGCAGTTACAGGACTGGCCCGACCAGGAGACTCGTGATAAGGAAGGTGCAAGGTTACTTGGCGAAAAGAATAAAAAATAAAACCGGGAAGAAAGAACAAAGATTATGAAAGCAATTATGATTCAAGTGATTACGGCAGCAATAGTATTGTTGTTAAACCCAGGCATATTGCCGGGTCAAAATTTTGAGGGTGGGGGCTATCAGGGTGGAACATATGGATCTGGCGGAATCGAAAACTTCTCTGGCATACCGGATCCTGCAGCTAATTTTCTGAATAATTTTTCCGTATTCCCAAACCCGATCGACGGGCGGTCAACCATTAAGTTTGTGCTGGCAGCCCCTGCGAAAACAGAATTATCCGTATTCGACATCAATAACCGGAAAGTCAAAGTAATAGTCAAACCGGCCGATTTACCACCCGGAGATTATATCATGAGTTGGGACGGAAGCGATGATAACGGGAACCTATTGGCCAACGGACTTTATTTTTGCCGGATGACACAAGGGAGCAAGATCCTTTGGAAAAAAATAGTATTAATTGGCAGGTAAAAATTTTCGGCAAAACGGTGATATTTCCCGGGCTGAGTGATCATGTATAAAATTCTTCCCTTCGATCTTTCAAAAGATCATTGAATGGGTTAATCGATTTATTATCAGCATGATGAATGTCAATATCGATTGTGTTTACGCAGAGCTGTGCAGTTGGGGCAGTAGATAGAATATTGCCATTGACACAGGTAATCTGACTTTTCCCGGTGAAAATAAAATCATCGTCTTCCCTGGTTTCCCTGCCTATACGGTTAGCAGTTACGGCGAATATCCGGTTCTCCAGACACCTGGTAACCATTGCACTCTGGCAGTATGGCATCACCAGGTTAGATGGATGGGCAATAATCTGGGCGCCTTTCAAGGTGAGGGTACGCATGACCTCCGGGAATATCCAGTCGAAACAGATCATCATCCCGATTTTCATTCCGTTCAATTCATAAACCTCAATCGGCTTGTTTCCCGCACTGAACCATATCTTCTCTTTATTGAACAGATGGATCTTACGGTAGGTGCCAATCACTTCATCATCAAAAACCATGATTGCTGAATTGAAAATCTGATCGTCTTCCAACTCAATAAAACCGCCAACTAATATGGCCCCGGTTTCGGCAGACAACTGTTTCAGAAATCCTGCGGTTATTCCATCAGGAGTTTCTGCCAGATTATTGGCTTCCTCTTTCGATGCGAAAGCGTATCCTGTTGCGAACAGCTCCGGCAGCACTAACAGATCAGCTTTTATTCCTTTGGTTATTGCAGTTATCTGCGAGAAATTCTCCTTTTTCTCACCAAATCGTGGTGAATTCTGTATGTATCCGACGATCATAATTGAGGTTTTGATTTTCGGACAATATATGCGATTTAACGATAATTCGATAATAACCGCCATGGTTATTTTGTAATAGGGGCGACCTGCGGTCGCCCGATGGCATCCGGATGGGTCGCCCGATGGGCGACCGCAGGTCGCCCGTACGTGAATAATCATTTATTCCAATTTGACGCATTATTTCGAATATATTGACGTACGTTATAAAATTCGCCGGAATACCGGATGATCCTTTCATAATAATTCCGTTGCCAAACTTGCGGCACAGTCGTTTTCCGAGCTTGGTTAATTTGCCGGGTAACTGCCGATTTGAAACCTGATAATATGGCTGCCAGTGAGGCTGACTGCGGTGCAATTATTCCTCCGGTGGGGGTTATACGGTATCCTGGCAATGGTGGGGTGCCGGGGGTGTGTTGGTCCATGGGCGAAACATTCGAATTATTCATGGGCGACCGCGGGTCGCCCCTACGGGATGGATCAATGATGATAATACCATGGATATGATCGGGCATGATAATGTATTCATCAATTTTAACATCTGGCCTGATCTGGGCCGTTTTCTCCCATTCTTGTGCGACAATCCGGCCAAAATCGTTTAAAATCATTTTGCCTGATTGAATAAATCCAAAAAGATGTCTGTTCTTTTCAGTTTTTAAGGTAATGAAATAACGGCCCCAATCCGAATAATGGTACTTACTTAGACGGATAGTGTGCCGGTTTTTCTTGACAAATGTTTTGATCATAATCTATTCTCTTTTGAGAATAGATGGAATTCTCCCTGAGTAATGGAGAAAATCCGATCATTATTTTCAATTATTTTACCTTGTGTTTTCGAAAAGGCTCCTGGTTTGCATATTATGTTTCCCCCGTGAGGTAACCTCCGGATTAACATCCAGTTTTAGCAAATTCTTCTGGTTTCCGATATCAAAAGCGGTGAGGTAGGTGAGTTTAGCGACTTTTATAAACTTCTGATAATCAATATATTCCACCACGTCCTTTGGGGTATGATAATCCGGGGTGAAACCGCAGAACAGCCAGACCGATGGGATTCCGAACCGGATAAACGGGTAATGGTCGCTCCGGAAATAGACCCGTTGCGGATGAGTGAGGTTGGAATACAGGTAGTCGAATCCGAAATTGATTCCAGACTTTTTGTTGACTTTCCGGATGGACGCATCCAGCTCCGAGCTGAGCAGGTTTGATCCGACCAGGTACAGGCTGTCAGTGTTATTTCGGCCGAGCATATCCAGGTTCAGGCAGGTGCTGATATTTTCAACCGGGACCGGGCAATTATTTGCGAAATAGTGTGATCCGTAGAGCCCCTGTTCCTCGCCGGTGAACCAGGCGATGATCACCGAACGTTTGGGCCTTTCGGTGAGAAGAGCCTGGGCGATTTCCAGGAGTGCAACGGTACCCGTACCATCGTCATCCGCCCCGGCGATAATCTGGCCATCGCTGATGCCAAGGTGGTCATGGTGAGCGCAAATCACTATGTATTCATCTTTCAGTTGCGGATCAGATCCCGGAATCTGAGCGATTACATTCCGGGATGTGCTGTTATGGCTTTCCACCTCAACAATCAGTTGGATTCGTGTACCTGTCAATAATTGTCCAGGTACCTGTTTACCCTGGCGCACTGTCAGGAACATCCCGGCAACTTCTTCCGGGGTGATTCCCAGGATCGATGCTGCCACGTTGTAATCAACAGCTGCCTGCCCGAAAGGAAGGGATGGCCGCCGGGGTGGCTGCTGCGCCTGATTTTGAGGTGTCTGAGCAGCAGAAGTTCCTCTGCGCTGAGT
>JAPLDV010000343.1 GCA_026391235.1 Bacteroidia bacterium
CTTTCCAATGCGATAATGATTGAAGGCGAAGTAACCGCCTGGGAATATACGGCACCGCACGGAGCGAAAGCTCTGGTATTCAACGACTGATAGGCCCGAGGCTTGACAATCTGAAAATTTAATCCATAATTAAACTATAATGATTGAAAACTTCGACGCCGCAGGATTATTGACGCCACAGATTGAACATGCGAAACAACTCTGTGAAAGCTTAATTTCTAATAATATTGCGTGGGATGCAAGTGGAACGGGTCAAGGTAAAACGTTTGTAGCTTCCGCTATCGTTAGACACCTAAAGCGAAAATTTGTAGTAATTTGCCCAAAACTCAATATACCTAAGTGGAAAATTGTAGCAAAACTATTTGGGGTAACTCCTGAATTTGTGATAAATTACGAAAAGCTCGCCCGTGGGAATCTTAAACAGTGGTATAAATACAAAACTGATTACCAAAAGGGCGTTCCTCATTTTCTCAGAGGCGAATTTTGTTTTCCTAAAGATTGGATTGTTATTTGCGATGAATCACATAGGACAAAAGGAATAGATTCGCTTAGTTCAGGTCTTCTGTTCGCCTTGAAAAATCAAGGTTATTCTATCCTCTGTCTCTCCGCAACGCAAGCTATGACACCGCTGGATTTGCGGGCATTTGGTTATGCGACTAATCTTCATAAAGGAATGTCTGTTATTGAAGGGGAAAATTTTGGGATGCGAAAATTTAAGGAATTCGCAGAATCGGCGGGTGCAGAATATAAAGGAAAATGGGGAGCGATGTATTTTGACTCTGATAAACCAGATGCTGTTAAAAAATTGCAATCAATTCACAGTAATCTTTTTGATACTCAGAAAATTGCTTCGCGAATGAAACGGGAAGATTTTGGCGATATTTTTCCAAAGAATCAGATTGAATGCACTGCTTATGATATGGGAGAGAATGGAAGGAAAATAAACCACGTCTATAATGAAATGGTTGTGGAATTAGCCAAATTGGAGGAGCGATGTGAAAATTATGCTAATTGTATTCTTGCCATAATAGTGAGAGCACGCCGAATGGCCGAATTGTTTAAGGTCCCCAGCCTTTGTGAAATGACTGAGGATTTGTATGCTGAAAATAAATCCGTCATTTTATTTGTTAATTATCAGGATACGATTGATTCATTGGTATCAAGATTGTCAAATACGTTTGGCAAGGAATTGATAGGGCAAATTCATGGCAAACAGACAATAAATCAAAGATTGCAAGATATTGCAGATTTTCAAGCAGATAAAAAACGTATCACAATAGCTAATCTTGCTGCTGGTGGTGAAAGTATTGATTTGAATGACGTTACCGGCAAGTATCCCCGAGCATCATTGATAAATCCTTCTTATCGTGCTATTGCAGTAATTCAATCCTGTGGCCGACACGATAGAGCGAACACTAAATCTGATTGCCTAACACGTCTTGTATTGGCTGACGGCACGATTGAAACTTCGGTAGCTGATAATTTTAATAGCAAAAAAGGACACTTAGACATTTTGCAAGACGGCGACTTTGTGCCTAACGGCCTCAAGTTTAGGGGTGTTGCTGGAATGAACGTGTGACAATGTGCTGGTTTTTTCATTGTATCGGTAGAAGTCACAATTATTGAGAGCGTTGATGATATTTTGTTGCCGTTTAACATCATTTTCTTTTAATTGCCCGTTGGAATAATAATGGTGCCTTTCATCGTATTCTACCACTACGTTTTTGTTCTTATCGTAAGCATCTAAACAATAACCAATCAGAATGATTTCGCCGCCATTCATTGCATGTTGAAGTTTCCATCCTCTTTCCTCATTTAATTTATCAAAATATTCGCAAGCTCTTTTGTTAAAGTGTCTGTGTGGACCTACCACATTTAACTTAAACTCCCTCATTGCAATACTAATTTTCTCATATCTTTTCAGATGGACTCGATTTTGACAACTATGGCATAAAGAATTATGCTTTATTCCTCTGTTTTTTGTTCCTCTACTTTTGTGGTAAATAAGTTTATTGCATTGTGGGCACGTTCTACTTAAATCATTGTTATCATAAGGCTTTTTATTATGTGGCGTAAATCCTTTTGCTGCACAACTTACACAAAGTTTTCTTTCTTTTTCGGCATATTTGCAAAAATATTTGTTGGAGTATAAAATATCACTATTGCAGCTAGGACATTTTCTTGCAAGAATATTTGGAACATGGTTAGATTGATGCTTTTTACATTCTTTGCATTTTCTATTTTGCTTCTTTGCAATAGATAAACTTGAGCGGGAAGAATAATAAATGGCATCATTACAGATTGGACAATTTCTTTTTCTTTTTCCAATATTGTTCCATTCGTTTTCGTTTACGCTCTTCTTGGTTTCGGTAGTAATACCGCAGTTGCCGTTTTCGTCTTGCGTTAAGTTGTTCATCAGTGGTTTTGTATATTAGTTTTCTGCCCATATCAATAAGTAGAAACAAAAAGATAGAAACGCAAATAAAAGTGAGGGCTTGACAGACGGTAAACAACTGATAACATTTAATAATATGAATGACACAATAATAGCATCTTTCTATGGACGGATAAGTCTAGTCCTTTTAGGCTCTCTAGCCTTAACTCTCTGATTGGATTGACCGTGGCTGGATATAAGATTCTGAAAGGCTAACCAACGCAAATATAATTTGATTATGATGACTCTACTTACAAAAAAAATTATTGAAGATTTGGTTGCTCATAATGGCCAAGTAGTTATGCACGCTTCGGAAGAAAGTGATTGGTTTCGGTGCCATGATTGTTGTGCTGAAGGAGAAGGAATTAATGCGGTAAAACACGAAGAGAACTGTATTGTTAATCGGGCAAAATGGGATCTTAAATATGAAGCAGATGACTTGGCGAATGGAAATGCCACATAACATCAAGTGAGGCTTGACAGGCGGTAAACACCTGATAGAATTATTCAAATGAAAGAACTGACTTACCTTGAACTCGTAATGGCGTTACACGAATTAACGCCCGAACAGTTGGCTCTAAGGCCGAAAAACACTGCCAATTTACGATACAGCCTTATCCTGCGAATGTGGTGGTGGCGCAAGAACGCTTGTTGGCGACAACTATCCACTACTTATTGGCAACAGTCAGCATTCCTGTGGGGAAAGCCCAAAGCAGCATTGTAAGGCTTGCACTCAGGAAGTCGCTGAACGCAGGAGTAGCATAACGGCCTCGTAATGGAGCTGCCTTCTAAGCAGTGTTCGCATAATTGGATTAAAATGCGGGTTCAAGTCCCGCCGAGGCTACGCGACGGTAGCTCAGTTGGTAGAGCATCGGACTATAGGATTTTTTTAATGCTTTAATCCGTTGGTCGCGGGTTCGAGTCCCGCTCGTCGCACCATTTTGTTGTCGTCGAGAAGGGCGGTCTGGGGAATAAGCTCCCCCGGATGGTCAAGCCCCGGATGATGACGGCTGCTGGCGAGCCGTAAGGGAGTGAGATACTCCTGCCAGGCAATTTATAGAGGGCAGATAGTTTAACGAGCTCAAAACCTTACGGTGAAAGCTGTGAGAAGTGAGCGGAGAACGATTGGCCGGAGGGCCTTTAGGTATTGGTTGAAGTCCAGTTCTGCCCGCCAATTTATGAGCAGTTTGGTTGTCTTGAAACGTTCCATAAGTCCGAAGTGTCGTGAACTTAATAAAAAGAACAAGAACTGCTTTTTGGGCCCATAGCTCAATGGTATGCGAAAGCTGTAGAGTCAATTTAATCCTCTAGTAACTCAATTTGGTAGAGTACGCTCTTTATAAGGGTGAAGTTGGCTGTTCGAGTCAGCCCTAGAGGACCAATTTAAGTGTGGATATTCAATTTCCATGTGGCAGTTATGACAGATTAGTTGACAATCTTTTGCTTCTTCTAATATCCGCTTCCACGAATGATTGGAAAGTCGCCGTGCATCTAATGTGAAACTTTTTTTCGCTGGTATAAGATGATGAAACATTAAACCAGCATAATTGTTTGAATAACCGCACATAGAACATTTGCCTCCTTTCATTGCTATAAGTTCCTTTTTTCTTTTCAATCCTTTTACTTGTTGTAATGGATATGCTTGTGTGCGTTTATTGTTGTGGGTGTTTTTACACTTCTGGCAGCAGTATTTAATTTGCTTGCCGGTAAGCTCATTATTACATTTAATACAATTCATGCCTATAAATAGTAATGAGATTATGAAAGCATTCATAATCGTTTACGAAAGTGGGGCTTGACGGTTTATTCGCCTGTGGTAGAATATCAATATGAGAAGAA